>NZ_JBKJUM010000130.1:0-48948 GCF_046590655.1 Daejeonella sp. | reverse complement strand
TTAACTGATTTTTTTTCAAAGTAATATCGTTCTTTATACATAGAGCAATAAAGATTTAACCGCAGTTAAATTTTTAAGTTTCACTATTTAAAGCTTAACACTTCAATATTGAAGGGTTTAGTGCCGATCATTTGGTTAGCATCTGATCAATGGCCAGAACCCTATTTATGGACGAAGCTTATAATACATGATACTTAGATTTAGTTGCGGTTTTTTTATACCTAAAAAATTATGAATATACTACAAATAATACTTTATGTTTTACTTGGACTAGCTGCAGGGGTAGTAATCGGAAGATTTCTACTCAGGAAGCTCCTCAGGAGTCAGGAAGTTGGTGCCCAGAATAAGGCTAAAAAGATACTTAAGGATGCAGAAACCAATGCTGAAATCTTAAAAAAGGATAAGCTGCTGGAAGCAAAGGAGAAATTTCTTCAGATGAAAGCTGATCATGAGCAGGAAATTAGCAATAAGAATAATGTAATTAATCAGCGTGAAAATTCTGTAAAACAAAAAGAGCAGTCGATAACTCAAAAGCTTGATAACTTAACAAAAAAGGAACAGGATCTGGACACTGTAAAAGTTAATATGGAGAAGCAGATCGAATTAACGCGTATCAAACAGGAAGAATTAGATGGGCTAAAAAATCAGCATATTCAAAAAATGGAAGCGATTGCCGGATTATCTGCAACTGATGCAAAAAACCAGTTGATCGATTCGTTGAAAGAAGAAGCTCGTAGTCAGGCGATGATTCAAATAAAGGACATAGTAGACGAAGCTAAACTTACGGCCAGTAAAGAGGCTAAAAAGGTTGTTATCCAAACCATTCAGCGTACTGCAACAGAGAGCGCAATTGAAAACACAGTTTCTATTTTTAATATTGAAAATGATGAGATAAAAGGCCGGGTTATTGGTCGTGAGGGTCGTAACATTAGGGCACTTGAAGCTGCAACCGGAATTGAAATCATAGTGGATGATACACCTGAAGCAATAATACTATCAGGATTTGACCCGGTAAGGAGAGAGATTGCACGATTGGCACTTCACCGCCTGGTAACTGATGGCCGTATACACCCGGCAAGGATT
The DNA here is from genome assembly GCF_046590655.1 of Daejeonella sp. Taxonomy (GTDB): domain Bacteria; phylum Bacteroidota; class Bacteroidia; order Sphingobacteriales; family Sphingobacteriaceae; genus Daejeonella. The sequence continues at coordinate 47,865 of NZ_JBKJUM010000130.1, read as the reverse complement.
GAAGAGGTTGTGGCCAAAACCAAGAAACAGATTGAGGATGAAATTGTCGAAATAGGTGAGAGAACTGTTATTGATCTTGGTATTCACGGCTTACATCCGGAGCTAATCCGGATGGTTGGTAGAATGCGTTATCGTTCTTCTTACGGCCAGAACTTGCTCCAGCATTCACGTGAAGTAGCAAATTTCTGTGCAACCATGGCGGCAGAGCTTGGGTTGAACGTAAAAATGGCGAAACGAGCAGGCTTGCTACATGATATAGGTAAAGTGCCTGATGATAATCCGGAACTTCCACACGCTATATTAGGTATGCAGCTGGCTGAGAAATATAAAGAACATCCGGAAGTATGTAATGCCATTGGTGCCCACCATGATGAAGTTGAAATGACTTCTATGATTTCCCCGATTGTTCAGGCTTGTGATGCAATTTCAGGTGCAAGGCCGGGAGCAAGACGTGAAGTGGTGGAAAGTTACATCCGCCGTTTGAAAGAACTCGAAGCTCTGGCTTTGTCTTATCCGGGAGTTGAAAAGACGTTTGCAATTCAGGCTGGAAGAGAACTCCGTGTAGTTGTTGAAAGCGAACGAATCTCTGATGCAGCAGCAGAAATTCTGGCAGCAGACATTTCAAACCGAATACAAACTGAAATGACTTATCCGGGACAGATAAAAGTTACGGTGATACGGGAGACGAGGTCGGTGGCTTACGCGAAATAGTTATACGTTATACGTTCTACGTTGTACGTCTTCTTTCAGACGTACCAAGCGGGAATAAGATTGTTATACGCTGTTCTATCCGCCCAGACGTATAACGTACAACGTATAACGTAATACTCGAAAAATGCAAAAGAAAACCCAAAAACGCCCCGTCGACGTCTACTTTGATAAGTACGCGGAAAGCCACCAGAACCATACCAATGAGCTTATTCACTGGATCTGTGTTCCATTAATTGTTTTTAGTTTGTTTGGTTTGATTTGGGCCATTCCATTTCCGAAACTTGAATTCCTGGGAAGGTATAATGGATTTGTAAATTGGGCTTCTTTCCTAATTGCTTTTTCAGTTTATTACTATTACAAGCTCTCGCCGGTACTTTCTTATGCCATGCTACTGGTAATTATGATTTTCAGTGCCGGGATTGTGGGGCTCGAAAAACTCCACAATAATAACAGCTGGCCTGAAATGTGGCAGGTTTGCCTGATTATTTTCGTGCTTTCCTGGATTGGACAATTTATCGGACACAAAATCGAAGGCAAAAAACCCTCTTTCTTTGATGATTTGAAGTTTCTTCTGATAGGACCGATATGGCTACTGCATTTTGTATTTAAGAAAGTCGGACTTAGGTATTAACATTAATTTAACCTCTTTAACGTTCAGTTCACATATTCTTAAATGTTACTTAACTCTAATAATACCATGAGTTAATACTGTGGTAATACTTTTGTTGAAAATTAAAACCTCAACAAAGTGAAACACAAGCTTCTTGCTCTTAATATCAGTTTTCTCCTATCCTTCTTATTCATTTCACATTCAGTTTACAGTCAGCAAACAGGTAGAATTGCTGGAAAAGTGAGTGATACCAAGACCGGTGAGTCGCTTATCGGCTTAACTGTGAAAATTACTGGTGGCACTTCGGGAGCGTCAACGGATGTGGAAGGACGTTATACACTAGGAAATTTAGTTCCGGGAAATTATAGCCTGACATTTTCTTATATCGGATATCAGTCAAAGAATATTACTGAGATAGAAGTTTTGGCTGGGAAAACAACTACTCTGGATGTAACTATAGACGAAGCAAGTTCACAGGCATTGCAGGAAGTAGTCGTTACTGCCACTATCAGACAGGAGACTGTGAATGCCCTATACGCTCAGCAGAAAAATAGCGTACGTGTAAGTGATGGAATTTCTTCTGAATCTATTAAACGCTCTCCGGATAAGAATACCGGCGAAATTTTAAAACGAGTTAGTGGGACGACTATTCAGGATAATAAATTTGTAATCGTCAGGGGGCTTTCCGACCGATATAATTCAGCGTCACTTGACAATGGTGTATTGCCGAGTACAGAGCCTAACAGAAAAGCATTCTCTTTTGATATCGTTCCTGCCAACTTAATAGATAATATCGTTATCAGTAAAACAGCAACTCCAGACCTTGCCGGGGATTTTGCAGGCGGATCTGTTCAAATAGTAACTAAAGATATTCCGGACGATAATTTTGAGTCATTTGGAGTTGGATACGGCTATAACTCTCAGGCAACCTTCAAGAACTTCCAAGGCGGTTCCAGAAACTTTACAGATTACCTGGGCTTTGATAATGGGCTTAGACAGGTCCCAAACAACTTTCCGACAACCAGAATAATAGTAAATAACCTTGCGGGACCACTAAAGAACAACGCTTCACTAAGGGCTCTCCCTCAGGGATTTAACGTCAACGATAGTAAAGGTTTTTTAAGCCAGAATTATCAGTTCACGATCGGACGTGTAAAAGACTTTGAAAAATCTGAAAGCCGTCTGGGTGCGATTGTATCGTTGAGCTACCGCAATTCACAGAACACTAATGAAGGCATTGTAAGGAAATACCATGTATTTGATTACCTGGATAATCAGTATAAATTTTCTTCTAATATAGGAGCCCTGGCAAATTTTGCTTACAATTTCAAAAATACACGCATCACATTAAAGAACATTTATAACCGCACTTACGATGATCAATATACAAGCCGTACGGGCACGAATGTGGCTACAAGCAGTGACAATATGTTTTATGCGTTTGACCTGATACAGAAAAGCCTGTTTAAGACGGCACTGGAAGGTGAACATAAATTGGGAGAAAAAAGTTCAAAGATTAAATGGACACTTGGATTTAGTAATGTAATGAATGATCAGCCCGATCAGCGTAAAGTGAATTATACCAGGAATATTTCAGAACGTAACAATACATCCTCTTTTTATAACGCCAGCATTACTACAATAGGAAAAGAAAATACCCGCTTATTCTCGAATCTGAACGAGAACGGATATTCGGGTGAAGTAAATTATTCTTTACCTTTTTTGATCGCGAAGAAGAATGCTACTTTCAAAGCTGGTATATCTTCAAGCTATAGGGACAGATTATTCAATGTGCGCTTTCTTGGGATGCTGTTAAACCCGCTCGATCCTGATGCGAATCAAATTCGTCAGCGCCCATTAAACACTTTATTTGATCTCGACCTGATTAACCAGGGTAAATACAAACTCGATGAGATCGGAAACGCAGCTGATAATTACACAGCAAATTCGCTTATCAATTCTGCATATGTAATGATGGATAATAAGCTCGGAACCAAATCCAGATTAGTTTATGGTGTGAGAGTGGAACAATACGATTTGAATTTAACCACTTCCGACAAGACGATCGCTCCTGTTTCGCAAAATTTCATTGACATCCTTCCATCAGTAAATTACACATTGAGTGTAACGCCAAAAAGTAACTTCCGGGCATCTTATTTCAGAACACTTGCACGACCTGAATTTAGGGAGCTTGCACCATTCGCATATTATGATTATGAATTGTTGGCTATTCAACAGGGAAATCCTGATCTGCAACGTTCGCTGATTGACAATGGCGATCTGCGGTTTGAATTCTTCCCGGCAGCCGGTCAGATATTCTCTGTTTCAGCCTTCTATAAGAAATTCAATAATGCCATTGAGTCAGCTATATATGATGTTAACTCAACAGCTAACGTTACTTATTTTAATTCTCGGGAAGCCAGTGTCTACGGGGCAGAATTGGAAATGAGAAAATCTTTGGAGTTTCTGGGCGCGAATCCTGGTTTGAAGAATACCACGCTTTATACAAATTTCTCTCTGATAAAATCTAAGGTGCAAAATCCTGTGATTTCTAATCAGATTGAAACTGAGCGGCCTCTTATTGGCCAGTCTCCTTATGTGATCAATGCGGGAATCCAGCACACAACATCTAACAACTTAGTGAACTTTAATCTGCTATATAACAGAAGCGGACGCAGAATTTACAAGTCCGGCGGGCAGCAATTTCCAAGTGTTTATGAAGCACCGCGCGACGTACTTGATTTTCAAGTGGGGTATAAGATCATGAAATCTAAAGCCGAGATAAAGTTGAATGCGAGCGATATCCTGAATAATAACAATGTTATGTATTTCGACAGAGATCTTAACAAACAATATTCTGCCACATCGTCTGATGAAACCATCAGCCGTTTCAGAACAGGGAGTAACTATTCGCTTTCGTTTAATTACTCCTTCTAGTTAACATAAGCTTAACGCCCTTTAACAATTACTTGATTAAGAATTAATAGAAAGGTTACCTAACAGGCATATTTTTGACCAAAAGGTTAGTAACAAATTAAATATGAAACATTTGATTATAATGAAAAAGCAAGGAATTCTATTAGCACTATTTGCTGTGATATTTACAGCCGCTTGTAAAAAAAGCACTGTGGATGACACTCCAGGTGGTACTGGTCTTCTGGTGACTACTGCTATTGAAGTGACAACAGATATAACAGTGAATACGACATGGACCGCCGACAAAATGTACCTGATCAAGAATATTATCAACGTAACCAGCGGTGTTACCTTAACGATTGAACCAGGAACGTTGATTAAGGGAGATAAAGCTTCAAGAGCTACATTGGTCATCAACAGAGGAGGTAGGATCAATGCTGCAGGAACTGCTGATAAGCCAATTGTATTTACATCCAATCAGGCAGCGGGAGCAAGAGCTGCAGGCGACTGGGGGGGCATCGTGATATTAGGTAAGGCACCCAACAATCAAGGCACGAATACTCCAATTGAAGGTATTACTGCAACATCGGATGTAAATAAAACTTCTCACGGTGGAATAGATGCAGCTGACAATTCCGGTACCTTAAAATATGTCAGGATTGAATTCGCAGGTGTGCCTTTATCACCGGATAACGAGATTAATGGTTTAACTCTGGCCAGCGTGGGATCAGGCACAACACTTGATTATATCGAAGTTTACCGTTCAGGTGATGACGCCTTTGAATTCTTTGGCGGAACAGTAAATGCTAAACATTTGCTTGCAATCGGGACTCTAGATGATGATTTTGATACAGATTTCGGATATTCAGGTAAGATTCAGTTCGGTTTAGTTCAGCGTTTCATCACACTTGCTGACGTTTCTGGCTCGAACGGTTTTGAATCAGACAACGACGGTTCCGGATCTGTTAAAACACCCCTCACAGGTGCTGTATTCAGTAATATTACAGTAATAGGTCCATTGTCAGCAGCGAATATGACTGGATTTAATGCTAATTATCAACATGCAGCTCAGATACGCAGAAATTCGACCATCAGTATTTTTAATTCGGTATTCACCGGCTATACTGAAGGAATATACATCGATGATTCAAGAGTGTCCGTTGCAAAAGCGACCTCAAACAACTACCTGACTGGTAGTCTGGTTTTCCAGAACAACCTGGTATTTGGCAATAACTCGAAGAGCAATGAAGTGAAGGGTGAAAATAAAGCAGATTTTGAGACTTTTATCAGAGCCGCTAATACTTTTACTGCCGCTTCTTACGGAGACTTAATTACTGATCCCTATAAGTATGCACCGGATATTATTTCAGGTGCGAAACAAGGAACGCCAACGTTCACTGTAAAAACTGGTTCTGCGGCTGAAACTGGCGCTGTATTTACAAACGCAAAAGTCATTGATGCTTTTTTTGATAAAGTAGCTTACAGAGGTGCCTTTGGAAGTATAGATTGGTCGTCCGGATGGGCAAATTATAACCCGCAGGTTATGCCTTATGATGCTCCGGGAAAAGTTAAATAATTGATTGAAATTCTCTGAAAACGAAACCTCGCTCCGGCGGGGTTTTTTATTTTCATCATTTTAATGTGGGAGCATACTGGTATACCACATCATATGAAACCCTTTTCAAATTTGAGGCAATTTGCCCGATCTTTAAATCCTGTTTCTGAGGCGTAGATTCACACACCGAATATTTTTCTCCTTTGTAAATAATTGAAGTTCCAGTCGGTTTATCAAACTGGACCGCCATACTGATATGGGTGGGATAAAGCAAAGCAATCATCGGAAGGTTGTAGATTTCGCGAACCAGGTAGAAAAACAAGGCGGCACGGTCATCACAGTCGCTGTAATTTGATAATAATGTTTGTTCGGGAGATAAGCGCTTTTCTCTCCCAAAGTTATCATCATCATTCTCATACAAAAATGCATAGCGTGTAAACCGCATTAAATAGTCTACACCTTTTTTCTGGCTCATGCCTCTAATATTTTCCTGAAGTATGGGTATTAGCGAATGATAAGATTCCTTGCTCAACGGTATATTGAAATAGGTCTCAAAGTCAACGCCAGGATAATTCGCGAAGATTCCATCGACTGCCGGATTGATCTTAACCTGGAAATTATAAGTGCGCTTATTGTATTCGAAAATTATATTCTTGTGCGTATAGCTTTCAGGCTTAAAATCAGGCATTCGGGTAACTTTATACGAAAATGACGTTTTTGATTCAGGTATATGGATCTTCGCAGGGATAATCTTCTCTTTTATAAAATCTATCTTTCCGTAGTCATGATAATTAAGACACATATATTTTTGCCCGTCCTCCATGAAAAATGGTATGTCGTTTACATTCTCGTCATTCCTCACGTAAAAGATTAATCTGTCCTTCCCCACGCCTAAGCGTGCATCATAACCTGATTTAGATAAAAGAAACCATTTGTATAAGGTGTACCGATGATAATTTTCGGCCTTTGGACTTATCTGCTGAGCGGTTTTCCGGATAAGCTGGTAGTAAATCCAGTCGTTCAGTTCATGCTTCTCCTTGTATTCCATGAGTCTGGAAAGCAAAGGCTGATATTTGCTCTGGTTTATTTCCTGATAAAAACTTTCAACAGATTGTTGTGATAGCTCATTGCTGAAGGCAATATCAGAAGTTTGATCAAGCTCGAAGTTGAAAGTACCATCGTAGAATTCAAAGCTGAAATTCTGAGCCGCAAGCCGTTCTGATGATGCGATTAGAAATAGCATCAGAAACAATTTATAGCCGTATTTAGTCGCTGGAGCCACTTGTTAACATTAACTTAACATTAAATATACGATGAAATAACATGATAACAAAATTTGGAATTATGAAACTATTTTCGTATATTAATATAACAAATCGTTTACCCCATTTCCAAATCCATTCCCGAACCAAATTTCAACGTAGGATAAACGTAGGATAAACGTAGGATTAAGCTTTCTTAGTGATACCTAAGCTATACTATAGGCATATCTTAAGCTTAGAGATTCTTACCTATCTTTCCAGCATCTCCACTGGTATCTTTTCCATATCGACCGTTAAAAAGCCATCCACGCTATTTGAAAATTTAGTTAAATCAAATGACTCTGGCATTCAATGCGTGGCACTGGCGGAAGGGTTTCCGGCAAATAAATTAGTTGGAAGTTTTCAAATTATCCTATTATATTAGAATATATCTAAGTCTATCCCGAAAAAAACTAATTAAAGATATGTAAATAACATGTCTGTTATGTATGCCTGGCAGAGCTTTAAATAGCAGGCCATGAACAAACAATTGAGTTCTTATTTCAGCTTCTCAAAAAGGGAACTGAATGGTATTTTGATACTACTTTTCCTTGTAAGTCTGATCCTGGCCTATCCCTTTTATTACAGGCTTATTGATGAACAGGAACAGTATGATCTGACCCAATTTCAGGAGGAAATAGCCTTATTTGAAGCATCAGCTGTAAAGAGGAGAAATGGCAAAGCGACGTTCAAAAAGGATATTGACGACCGAATAATCAATCCTCAATATTTTGAATTTGATCCCAATAGCGCCTCGACGTCCGAATGGCATAGGCTGGGACTGTCGCAAAAGCAGATCAGGGTAGTTCAGAATTATCTTACTAAAGGAGGCAAGTTTTACAGGACTGAGGACCTGAAGAAAATATATTCAATTTCTGAAGAACAGTATAAGCAGCTCGAACCTTACATTCAAATAAAGGCGGATAAGCCCTCTTCATTTAGGGAACGGAACCTGTCGGCGCAAAAGTACAAGGGCACCAGGGTTAAGAAAAATAGTATTTTAGTTGAATTGAATAGTGCGGATTCGGTAATGCTCGATCAGCTTCGGGGGATCGGACCAGCTTTTGCGTCCAGGATAATTCGTTTCAGGAATAGATTGGGAGGCTTTTATAGGAAGGAGCAGTTGAAGGAGGTTTATGGTATGGATTCTCTGAGGTATTCTCAAGTGGAAAGTCAAATGATTGTCAATTCAACATCGATAAAACGGATGAAGCTGAATAATGCCACATTTGACGAATTGCGCCACCACCCCTATTTGACTTTTAAACAAATCAATGCTATAATCCAGTTTCGTAAACAGCATGGTAAGTACAATTCAACGGATGATTTAAAGAAAGTTCTTATCCTGAATGAAGAAATTATCCGTAAAATTGAGCCTTACTTATCTTTCGAACAATGATCAGTGCGAAGCTTGATAGCGCAATAAGGGACATTCCTGATTTTCCCAAACACGGAATAATATTTAAAGACATTACACCGATCCTAAAAGACTCAAAATTATGTTCTGAGATAATTGATGCCTTTGTGAGCCAAATGGACGTTAACACAATTGATGTAATTGCAGGTATAGAAAGCCGCGGTTTCTTATTCGGACTGATGCTCGCAAACCGTTTGCAAATCCCGTTTGTACCAATACGGAAACAGGGGAAGCTGCCAGCAAAAACTATTCAGGAACCTTGCGAGCTTGAATATGGATCCGCAATACTGGAACTACATGCGGATGCACTACTATCTGGTCAAAGAGTAATGATACATGACGACCTCCTGGCAACTGGCGGAACCGTGTCCGCCGCAACTCGCCTGGTAAAAAGACTAGGAGGTATTATAGCAGGTTATTCTTTTGTCATAAGCCTTGATTTTCTCGATGGAAAGGAGAAGCTTAAAGCGGATTCTGATAATATTATTACCCTGGTTTCATATTGATTATGTTCTAAGTTGTACGTTATACGTTATACGTCTGGTCGGATAGCACAGCGTTTAGAAAACGTATAACGTATAACGTACAACGTTTAACTCCGTTTGGTGCTATAATTGCTACCTTGCAGGCAACCAATTATTAATTTATGCAATCAATAGAAAACCTCGAACAAGGGGGGATAAATTTCCAGTTATCCGAAAATCAACAAATGGTAATAGAGATGGTTCGGAATTTTGCTGAAAAGCATATCCGGCCACATGTGATGGAATGGGATGAAGCACAAACTTTCCCGATAGAAACTTTCAAAAAATTAGGAGAGCTGGGCTTAATGGGCGTTCTGGTTCCTGAAGAATATGGAGGCTCTGGACTGGGTTATCACGAATACGTGCATGTTATTTCTGAAATTTCTAAGGTTTGCGGCTCTATAGGACTCTCTGTTGCAGCGCATAACTCGCTGTGCACGGGCCATATCCTCGCCTTTGCAAATGATGAGCAAAAGCGACGTTGGCTGCCAAAACTAGCCACGGCTGAATGGATTGGTTCGTGGGGACTTACCGAAGCGAATACTGGTTCTGATGCAATGGGAATGAATACAACGGCTGTATTGGATGGAGATCATTATGTTGTCAATGGTTCTAAAAACTGGATCACTCATGGTAAATCTGGAAATGTAGCTGTGGTCATGGTACGGACTGGCGAGAAAGGCGATTCTAAGGGGATTTCCACTATTGTAATCGAAAAAGGAACTCCGGGCTTTACACATGGGAAAAAAGAGAACAAGCTTGGTATGCGGGCTTCTGAAACAACAGAACTCATATTTGACAATTGCCGGGTTCCGAAAGAAAATTTACTTGGAAATGAAGGTGAAGGATTTAAACAAGCCATGTATATTCTCGACGGAGGAAGAATTTCGATAGCAGCTTTATCCCTTGGAATGGCCAAAGGGGCATTTAAAGCTGCAGTAGAATATTCAAAACAACGTTTTCAGTTCGGCCAGCCGATATCAAATTTTCAGGGAATTTCTTTCAAGATTGCGGATATGGCAACCGAAATTGAAGCGGCAGAGCTATTAATTATGAGTGCTGCTAATCTCAAGAACCAGGGCAAAAATGTTACTAAGCTATCTGCTATGGCTAAATATTTCGCTTCTGAGGTTTGTGTAAGAACAGCCACTGAAGCAGTCCAAATATTTGGAGGATACGGTTATACTAAAGATTTTCCGGTTGAGAAGTTTTACAGAGATTCGAAATTGTGTACAATAGGTGAAGGGACTTCAGAAATTCAGAAGATCGTTATTGCAAGGGAAATAATGAAGTAGGACGAATCTCGTCATGGTATGTTATAAGCAATTACTTAATGAAAATTTAATTGTGTATTCAATCTATCATTTTATATTTAGCGGATGAGCAATTCTAGAAGAGACTTTATTAAAACTACCGGCCTGGTTGGCCTAGGATTTTTGGGCTTAAACCAACTCGCGGCTAATGCATCTGCCTTAGGCTTTGTTGAATCAGTTTCTGATGGCAGATATGGACCTCTTCTTTATAATCAGGGGGATATTCTAAGTCTTCCAAAAGGATTTTCTGCAAAAGTTATATCTCGTAAAGGGGATGTAATGAGCGATGGTCTCTTAACTCCCGGAGCGCATGATGGTATGGGTGTCTTTAAGTGGAAAAACGATAAAATGATTATTATTAGAAATCACGAACTATTACCAGGTGCAATTGCATCGGGGCCTTTTGGAAAGAATAATGAGCTACTCAGCAAAATCGATAAGAACAATATTTATGATTTTGGTAAAGGAGATTCTATGTGTTATGGTGGGACCACAACAATGGTATATAATGAGAAGGTGCAAAAAATTGAAACTGAATATCTGAGTCTTATAGGTACTGTAAGAAATTGTGCTGGAGGGATAACACCCTGGAAATCATGGATTACCTGCGAAGAATTTAGTTTTGTAAAAGGCGGGGAAAATCGATTACTTGAGCAAGATCATGGTTATAATTTCGAAATTTTCGCTACCGATAAAATTGGTTTAACTCAACCTATGCCAATTAAACCTATGGGCAGGTTTGTACATGAAGCGGTAGCAGTACACCCAAAGAAAGGAATTGTATATCAAACCGAAGATGCTGGTGATAGTCTCTTCTACCGATATCTGCCTAATAAGAACAAAGACCTTCACAAGGGTGGCAAACTGCAATGTTTAGTAATAAATGAATGGGCAAGCGCCGATACTCGTAATTGGCCAAATCTTCAGGGAGGAAAGTTTCCGGAAAAGAAAGCTTTCGATGTACGATGGGTTGATCTGGACAATGTGGAAGCCCCTGACAATGATCTTAGACTTAGAGGCTTCAAACAGGGAGCTGCTCGTTTTTCAAGAGGTGAAGGAATATGGTATGGAAAAAAGGAACTATTTTTTGCATGTACTGATGGAGGAGTGAATAAAGGGGGCCAGATTTTCAAGTATACACCAAGCAAGTACGAAGGTAGATCCAGAGAAAGTGAATTTCCTGCGCAACTGGAGCTATATATTGAGCCCAACGACACTACAATGTTCCAAAACTGCGATAACCTAACCATTGCCCCCTGGGGAGATGTGATCATATGTGAAGATAAATCTGACGCAAGAATTGTTGGAATTACCCCGGAAGGTAAGACATATGTGATCGCTAAGAATATTGGTTATCGTCAATCTGAATTCGCAGGACCAGTTTTTTCGCCCTCAGGTCGAACTTTATTTATAAATATTCAATCACCCGGCCTTACCCTGGCTATAACAGGGCCATGGACATCCTGATAGCTTTGTATGACGACCGAATGAAAATAAAAATAGCAAAGTCCATACTTTTTATTTTGCTGACGTTTGGTACATGTTATCATGCCTTGGGTCAGAGGAAAAATTATAGTGTTAAGAATGCTCATGCACATAACGATTATGAGAATGAACTTCCTTTTTTTACGGCCTATAAAGCAGGCTTCCGATCGATAGAAGCAGACGTTTTTCCAGTGAATGGCAAACTGTATGTCGCTCATGATAAAACTAGTATCACCCTGGAAAAATCGCTGCAATCTTTATATCTGGAACCCATATTCAAAACATTATCGATCGACAAGTCGCGGCATTTAATTTTACTAGTTGATATTAAAGAAAATTACAGAATCTCCCTACCCATTTTGATTAAGGAACTAAGACCTCTGCAAGCAATTATTGATAGCCGGCAGCTTAAAATTGTTATAAGCGGCAACCGTCCAGCACCGTCAGAATTTAACACTTATCCGGATTATCTATACTTTGATGATGATCAAAGCCGAAAAAGTTCTCCAGAACAATGGGGCAGGGTAGGCTTAGTTAGCCTCCGATTTTCGAGTCTTTCAAAATGGAAAGGGATTGGAAAAATGGAAAAGGACGAAAGATTGAAAATCAAATTCACTGTGGACAGTGTACATAAAGCGGGTAAAGAGATTCGGTTTTGGGGTTCACCCGATAGTCCTGAAGCATGGAAAATGTTAATGAAGTTAAAAGTGGATTTGATTGGTACTGACAAAATTGCTCAGCTCGCCGCGTTTATAGAGCGCAATTAAGCTTATTTGGTTACCTCACACTAGTGTTCGAAGATATATGACGAATGATTTAAACCGTTCCTGCGCCTTATTATTCTGATGCCGTGCATAATAATTTTAAAAAATCCGTCAAATATCAGCCATTAGATTTATTTTTAACGCCGGGTCGCGCAAGCAATATGACTTAACTTTCTTAAATTTTAAACTGAAGATCACTTGATGAAGAGTAATAAAGTATCGGACAAAGTATTTAGCGAGGAAATAAAAAAACCATCGGATTTCAAATTCGGAGCAACGGTAGCTAATGCTTTTGATGACATGGTTGAACGCTCAGTGCCGTTTTATAGTGAGATCCAGAGAATGATTATTGAGCAAGCTATTGAACATGCTGCAGCAAATACAAATGTGATAGATCTGGGTTGTTCTACCGGAACAACGATGATAGGATTAAATCCCTATGTTGATGAATCTATCAAATTTATAGGGGTAGATGATTCTTCCGAAATGCTGAAGAAATGTGATTTGAAATTAAAAGAGGCAAATTTCAAGCGTCCATATGATCTTGTTCTTGGTGATCTGCATGAAGATGTCAAAATCGAAAACGCTTCAGTTGTAATTCTTTGTCTCACATTGCAATTTGTACGACCGCTTTACAGGGAGAAACTTATCAAAAGAATATTCGACGGTCTTACAGAGGGTGGTGTATTAATTGTTTCTGAGAAAATTCTTGCGGAGGACAGCCTTTTTAACAGGAATTTCATAAAATATTACTACGATTATAAAAGAAGAAATAATTATAGTGAGATGGAGATATCTCAAAAAAGGGAGGCATTGGAAAATGTCTTGATTCCGTATAAGCTCAGTGAGAATATCAAAATGTTTCGCGAGGCAGGCTTCTCACACATAGAGACCTTTTTTAAATGGTACAATTTTTCAGGTTTTATCGCAATAAAAAATTAAGATGCTGGCTATAGGGAACTTTTTCTTTAAGTACAGAAATCTCTTATTTATTTTTTTGTACCTCGCTTTATTTATTCCATCGTCTGAAATTTTTACAGAGGAAGATTTAGGATCAAATTACTATCTCTATCCGATCATAATTGGACTGACAACAACCATTTTCGGGCAACTTATTAGGGGTGTTACTATTGCACTAAAATACATTGTAAGGGGTGGGAAGAATAAGGAGGTTTATGCTGATGATCTGATTACCGAGGGGATATTTACTCATTGTAGAAATCCCTTATATGTCGGCAATATTTTAATGCTGGTAGGGGTTGGGATTCTAATCAACTCCCTGCTGTTCGTTGCAGTATTCATTCCTCTCTTTTTATTCATTTACCAGGCGATTGTCCTGGCCGAGGAACAGTTTCTGCGCAACAAATTTAAGGGGCAATTTGATGCTTATTGCAGTAAAGTAAGTAGATGGTGGATCAATTTCAACGGTATTGGGCAAACTATCGCTGGTATGGATTTTAACGGTAAGAGATGGTTAATTAAAGAATATAACACCCAAACCGTTTGGGTGACAGGCATTGTTGTGATTCTGCTTTTTTATTATCCTCAGCTGACTGTTTACGATACAGACCTGCGAGATAAACTTTTTATTATTTTATTAGTTCTACTGGGTGCCTATTATTTCAGTATCAGGTATTTAAAAAAGAGTGGTACGTGGAAAGGATAAATTCCTCTTTACAACAAACCTCTAAAAAAGAAAACCCCGGTATTTTGGGGTTTCTTTTTTAGAGGAAAATTAAACCACTTTGGACTTGCCTGGAATTGCAAAGGGATACATGCCATTTGCATCCGGCAGTACTTTAGGCATGGCATCCCAGCTCAATTTTTCGGGCATCAGGTTTACCTGAGAATTAAGTGCCTCATCCCATTTGACCTCTTTTCCGGAATAGGTCGCATAGCGCCCTAACAAGGAGCTAAGTGTACTTTTGGCAACACGCTCGGCATCCGCAAATTTATATTGCCCTTTATCGATAGCTTCAAATAGTTCGTCGTGTTCAGTTTGATAAGGATTTGGATCACCTTTACCAACATGATTGAATAAAACATTGCCTTTGGTATCCCAGAGTTTACCTGTATTAGTATTTGCGGATAGAAATGCTCTCCCTTTGGTGCCCTGAAAGCTTTCATCTACACGATTTAAGGTTCCCTCATGATGTCTGCACTGGCTCTGGATAACCGTTCCATCAGCATAAATAAATTCAACGGTATGATTATCATAGATCTCCCCATGGTCTTTTCCGGTGCGAAGGAAACGGCTACCGGTGCCCTGAGCAGACACAGGATAGGCATTTTTGACCCAGTTAGCCACATCGATGTTATGCACATGTTGTTCATTAATATGATCTCCGCAAAGCCAGTTAAAATAATACCAGTTACGCATTTGATACTCCATTTCCGTTTGTCCGGCGACACGCGGATTTACCCAAACACCACCGCTGTTCCAATAAACCTGGCCCGAAACGATATCCCCTGCCACACCATCTTCTATTCGTTTGATGGTTTCCTTATAATTGTTTTGATACCTGCGCTGCAGACCTACTACTACATTCAACTTTTTACGTTTGGCTTCTTCAGCAGTCGCCAGTACGCTTCTTATACCGGGCGAATCAGTGGCGACTGGTTTCTCCATAAATACATGTTTATTCTGCTTTATAGCTTCTGCAAAATGAACCGGCCGGAACCCTGGAGGAGTGACGAGGAGGACCACATCAGCTTCGGCTATAGCATGCTTGTAAGCATCGAAACCTACAAATTTTTTATCCTCTGGTACATCGACTTTATCCTTGCCGAACTTTTTAAACGCTGCATCGTAGCTTTTATCCAGACGGTCCCGGAATGCGTCAGCCATTGCTACCACCTTAATTTTATATTTAGTCTCCAATGCCTGAAACAATGCTCCGGTCCCGCGATTACCGCAACCGATTAACGCGATTTTAATTGTACCGCCTTCATCGGCATAAACTCCGGAAAACGGAATATTACTTAAAACAGCTCCTCCGGCAATAATTGCTGATGTTTTCAGAAAGGCTCTACGCTGTGTCTGAGGGGTAATTTTTTTGTTTACATTCATTTGCTTAGTTATTAATAGTCTTCAATCGGTTTTTGATTATAAAATATGTCTATTTCTTCTTTTGAGGGGGGTATCACCGGCCGGACTAGGCGAATCCCTACAAACGGCGCTTCAGGAAGCCACCAGTTACTTTTAGGTATTTGAGGGTCTATCCGTTTCCAGGCTGGATCTGAACTATGTCGAGTTGCAGATCGTAAAGACGATGCGTCATCCTGAAATGATCCTCCTCGAACGCTGTGTGGGTATAAAGTCTTTGGTTTTGCAAAAGGATCCTGAATTTTATCAGCACTCTGCGAATAATAGTCGGGAAAGTATTGATCTAAGGTCCATTCTGCAACGTTTCCGTGCATATCATATAAGCCCCACTGATTTGGCTTCTTTGTGCCAACAGTGTGGGTGCTTTCTAAACCATTGGATCTATACCAGGCGTAATCGCTTAGTTTCGTCGTATCGTTGCCGAAAGAATAAGTAGTCTGAGTTCCTGCGCGGCATGCGTATTCCCATTCAGCTTCTGTTGGCAGACGGTAGAATACACCTGTTCGGGTATATAGCCATTTACAGAACTGTAAAGCATTATAGTGTGTCATCCCAACGGCAGGGTGACCTTCTTTTCCCATTCCGAAAGTCATATCCAGGTAGGGCTTAGATGGCCGGCTAACTGCGTCCACTCCAAGATTCTTTGTCTGATCAAAATCCTGATAAACGAAAAGCTCATAAATATCCCAGGTTATTTCCTGAGAACTCATCCAAAACGGACTGATCTTGACTAAGTGGAGCGGACCTTCATCTTTCTTATTTCCTGGATCCGTAAGCTCACTTCCCATTTTGAACTCTCCTCCGGGAATTGCAGTCATTTCGAATTTTAGACTTACACCCGGAATGTTTTGGGTATAATCTGAAGTCTTTTGTTCCTGGGCAAACAGAAATTCTGTTATAGAAAAAGTATAAGCTATATAAAGGATTAATTTTTTATGTCGAATCATTAGATCTAAGCAGTAAATCTTTTATAAAAATAAAATTAACCTTTCGCGGTGAATAATCTGCAATTTTATAATTGAAAGATTTTCCTTCTCGACAATTGTAATAATGGAACATCTTTTGTTAGAGTTTGAACCAAAAAACCGTACGCTTATATTTTACGCACAAACAATGAAACACAACGAGTTTTATCTGTCCGCAGAAATTAAATATAACTGCGTGGACGTTGTAAAAATGTGGGGTACGGACTTCGAACTAAAAGTATATTCTCTGACTGACACGGATTACCAAGTTGCTGAGAATTGTATCGAAATGTATGGGGAGTCAAAGCCGGATTTGTATGCTTTTGAAGTGAGTTTGGACGACGGGATTTCGTATGATTATATGAATGACGCTATCCATTGGTACGCAAGTCATATCGGTAAATCCGATATGATAATATTACGGACAGACCCGCGCGGAGATATCATGGAAGACACCTTACCAAACACGGGCAATTAAAATAGGCTTTAAGGCAGGGCTTTCGCAACTTGATCCGTGGGTTTTAATGACAAACATTAGTCGTAATTCACCTTATCTAGGTATGTTGGATTTCCGACATTTGCACTCTAAGTTAACCGAAATGCATCTCAGCCCAGCTCAGACCTCAGACTTTGGAGAACTTATTTAATTTGCTTTCTCAACTCATCTTCAATCTTACTGCAGCTTACCAAAAAAGGTTTGTCAATTATACTAATATTGAAGGACTGGCCCAATACCGTATAAGTTCCTGAAACCTTTCCAAGAGGAGAGTTAATTGCAAATTTTCCTTCAGCGTTATTTCCAGCAAAAGAGCCTCCAGCCCCTGATATTGCCTCTTCTGCTGACCTGATAAGTTTATCCGGATCTCCTTCGAAATCGATTGATATACTGCATTTTGCCATGGTCTTCTTTAATTTATTATTGTTTTTTCTATCTGGTACTTCTTCTGCATTCCTAACTTTAATCTTCGTTGCAAAAATTGTGTCAGAAATAAGAATTTTAAGAGAATCGTCTTTTTAGTTCCTTTCAATACCCGACCCTGGCACTTTAACTGAGTCAAATCCTTTTTTCCTGCTTCCTGAAATTCTGTCTGGTCCTTAAGGAATGAACATAATTGAGCAGGAAATGTTCAAAAATTATTTGTCTAAACTTTTGATCTTTAATATTTTTTGTACATTTGCAATCCAATTCTGAAAGGGGGTATCTGTATATTATGATCATTATTAATGTAAAAGACGGTGAATCACTAGACAAAGCTTTAAAACGCTTTAAAAAGAAATTCGAGAAAACCGGTGTATTAAGAGAGCTTAGAAGCCGTCAGGCCTACGAGAAGAAGTCTATAACCCGCCGTACGGAAGTTAAAAAAGCTATTTACAAGCAAGGGTTAAACATCGATACGGTTTAATTTTTCTTTGAGCATATAAAATCTTAAAACTATTTGTATATTCAATTTATTGATGTTCAAATAGTTTTTTGATGTTTATAGAGCGATTTATTTGTTACCTACACTTTGAAAAACGGTTCTCTCCCCACACCGTTACTGCTTACAGTCACGACCTCTGTCAATTTAATGATTTCCTAACTTCTGATGGACTTGATATACTCACAATATCGCACCAGGAAGTTCGTAGCTGGATGCTTGCACTTATGGAGCAAGGGTCAGGGGCAAAGACGGTTAACCGTAAATTATCCGTTCTGAGGTCTTTTTACAAATTCCTCCAGCGTGAGGGTTTCCTTCGAGTTAGTCCCATGATTCATGTTAAGGCCCCGCGCGTTCCAAAGCGTCTTCCATTAGTTGTTGAAGAGCAAAAGATGGATGCACTTCTCGATAGTGAACATGTTTTTGAAGATAATTTTGGAGGCATGAGGGACAGGTTGATTATTGAATTATTGTACGGCACAGGTATGCGGCTCTCTGAGCTGGTAAATCTAAAAGATCAGGATGTGAATCAATATGAACAATATATCAAGGTTTTAGGTAAACGAAATAAGGAACGTATTATTCCTGTGGGTGCGCCTCTGATCAAATTGACCAAAGAGTATATCATGAAAAAATTAAGTCAAAATTTTGACAACAAAGCGAGTTCTTTAATCGTTACAAATGAAGGGAATAATGCTTACCCTCAATTTATTTATCGAACTGTGAAGTCAAGCTTATCTCAAATTTCTACTCAATCTAAAAGAAGTCCGCACATATTGAGGCATTCATTCGCAACTGCGCTTTTGAACAGGGGAGCAGACCTAAATGCTATTAAAGAACTTCTGGGACATTCTAGTCTTGCAGCCACGCAGGTATACACACATAATTCTGTGGAGAAGTTGAAAGCTATTTACAAGCAGGCACATCCTAAAGCATAAACCTAAACTATGATTTGAACTTTACACTTACTATTGTAAAATCTCCCTTAGTCGGGAATTAATTAATTTTTAATTGTTATAAAAGGAGGAAATATGAAAATCCGAGTGCAATCGATCCATTTTTCAGCAGATGTTAAATTATTGGATTTTATCCAGAAGAAGGCAGACAAGCTAGATCAATTTTTTGACCAGATTATTAGCGGCGAAGTTTATCTTAAACTTGAGAACACGGCAGATGAAGCAAATAAAATAACAGAAATCAAACTTCTTATACCGGGGAACGACCTCTTCGCGAAAGAGCAGTGTAAAACTTTTGAAGAAGCAACGGATAAAGCAATCGAGTCCTTGAAGCATCAACTTGACAAGCGCAAGGTAAAATTAAGGGCGCGGATAAATAATCACAAAGCTGTCCTTAGCAATGATGAAATAATTTAATCTATAAATACTTCATAATTAGATACTTTTTCGGCAGTCGAAATGACTGCCGATTTTTTTTGCTAAAAAATTTTGTCCAACTCTAAATTTTCGTAGATTTGCAGTCCCTTTCAGAGATGGGTTATCTTTATGAGATGATTTGCTCTGAAAAGGTTGGTTCTTTAAAATTTTTATTTAAAGATGAAGACATTCCGCCCGGCGAAGTCAACCTGTTTGAGTACCGTTTTGTGCGGGAGTCACTGAAGAAGTTTAAATGCCGGGAAAAATAACCGCCTCCTTAGCTCAGCTGGTAGAGCAACTGACTTGTAATCAGTAGGTCATTGGTTCGATCCCGATAGGAGGCTCGGAAATGTTGGGGGGGTTCCAGAGCGGTCAAATGGGACGGACTGTAAATCCGTTACTTCGGTTTCGAAGGTTCGAATCCTTCCCTCCCCACAATCAAATTTGCAATGAGCGAATTTGAGAATTAACAAATTGATACACGAGTTCATGGACTTGTTACGACTTGATAATTCACATTACCCAATTTGCTAATTTGCTCATTTGCTAATTATCAAATTTACAAGCGGAAGTAGCTCAGTTGGTAGAGCGATAGCCTTCCAAGCTATAGGTCGCGAGTTCGAACCTCGTCTTCCGCTCAACGGTTCATTGTTTGCCATATGTTGGTTTATTGGTTTGTACTTCCGATGAATGATTGGCATGAATCTGAGAGCAAATGATAAGCCGACGTAGCTCAGCGGTAGAGCACTTCCTTGGTAAGGAAGAGGTCATGGGTTCAAGTCCCATCGTTGGCTCTGGATTGTATTTAGTAAAAGAACAATATTTAAATTAACCTAATAATAAGTATAAAACAAAATGGCAAAAGAAAAATTTGACCGCAGTAAGCCGCATTTAAACATCGGTACCATAGGTCACGTCGACCACGGTAAAACTACACTTACAGCAGCTATCACTAAAGTGTTGGCTGATGCAGGCTTTTCTGAAGCACGTTCATTTGATTCAATTGACTCTGCTCCGGAAGAAAAAGAAAGAGGTATCACCATCAATACTGCACACGTGGAGTATTCAACCGCTACCCGTCACTATGCGCACGTTGACTGTCCAGGTCACGCGGATTATGTGAAGAACATGGTTACTGGTGCTGCTCAGATGGATGGTGCTATAATCGTGGTTGCTGCCACTGATGGTCCTATGCCACAAACTCGTGAACACATCCTTCTTGCACGTCAGGTAGGTGTGCCGTCATTGGTTGTTTTTATGAATAAAGTCGACATGGTTGACGATCCGGAATTACTGGAATTAGTAGAAATGGAAATCCGTGAACTGTTAAGCTTCTACGAATTCCCAGGTGATGATATTCCTGTTATTCAGGGTTCTGCATTAGGTGGATTGAATGGAGATCCTAAATGGGTTGGTCAAATTATGGAGCTGATGAATGCAGTAGATAGCTACATTCCAATTCCTCCGCGTTTGACTGAACTTCCTTTCCTTATGCCAGTTGAAGATGTATTCTCGATCACTGGTCGTGGAACTGTTGCAACAGGACGTATCGAAAGAGGTATAATCAACTCAGGTGAGCAGGTTGATATCTTAGGTATGGGTGCTGAAAACTTAAAATCTGTAGTAACAGGTGTTGAGATGTTCCGTAAGATATTAGACAGAGGTGAAGCTGGCGATAACGTTGGTTTGTTGTTACGTGGTATTGAGAAAACTGATATCCGTCGTGGTATGGTTATCTGTAAGCCAGGTTCAGTAACTCCGCACACTGACTTTAAAGCTGAGATCTACGTGTTATCAAAAGCAGAAGGTGGACGTCATACTCCATTCTTTAACAAATATCGTCCACAATTCTATTTCCGTACGACAGACGTTACAGGTGAGATCACTCTTGCTGAAGGAGTAGAAATGGTAATGCCAGGTGATAACGTTACAATCAGTGTAAAACTGATCAACGCTATCGCGATGGAAAAAGGCCTTCGTTTTGCTATCCGTGAAGGTGGTAGAACAGTAGGTGCCGGACAGGTTACTGAAATTGTAAAATAAGCAATTTCAAATAAAGGTTAATTGGATAACATAAGTCCCTTTATTGTGGACTTATGTTTTCTTATAATACACGGGCTGAGTTTTTTAAATAAAAACGCAGTTATATTGACGGGAATAGTTCAATGGTAGAATAGAGGTCTCCAAAACCTTTGATCAGGGTTCGAATCCTTGTTCCCGTGCTTACGCTAAATATAAGATGGCTAACGTAGTAGAATTTATAAAAGAATCATATACCGAAATGACCCAGAAGGTTACCTGGCCGACTTGGGGAGAATTACAAAATTCAGCTGTATTGGTATTGATAGCATCTATCATTATTTCACTTGTGATATTGGCTATGGATGAAACGGTTGGCAGAGCGTTGAAGATGTTCTATAATTCTCTTGCATAATTCAGGCACTATGAGCGATCAATTGAAATGGTATGTGGTTAGAGCGGTTAGCGGTAAAGAAAAGAAAGTTAAGCAATATTTAGAAGCAGAAGTCAACCGTTTGGGCATCTCACACTTGTTACCTCAAGTGTTAATTCCGATGGAAAAATTCTATCAGATGAAGGATGGTAAGAAGATCGCTAAAGAGCGGAACTTCTATCCTGGATATGTTCTTATTGAAGCTGCTTTAGACGGTGAACTTGAACACGTTATTAAAGGAATCAATAGTGTTATTGGCTTCCTTGGAGATAAAGGTGGCAACGCTGTTCCGATGAGATCAGCCGAAGTTAACAGGATTCTTGGCAAAGTCGACGAAATGGCTGAGCAGGGTGAGTCCATGAATGTACCGTACTATGTAGGGGAAAACGTTAAAGTAATGGACGGTCCGTTCAACGGATTTACCGGAGTTATTGAAGAGGTAAATGAAGAAAAAAAGAAACTTAAGGTTATGGTTAAGATCTTCGGAAGAAGGACACCGCTTGAGTTGAATTATATGCAGGTTGAAAAGGAATAGTTACGTGTTATGGGATCGCTCGTAACACATAACCCGTAACACATAACACAATAGTCTTAAATGTTACATAGCTTCCACTACTAACATTGAGTTACAAATAAATTAATAAAAATGGCAAAAGAAGTCGGTGCTTTAATAAAATTACAGATCAAAGGCGGCGCTGCAAATCCATCTCCACCTGTAGGTCCCGCGTTGGGAGCGAAGGGTGTGAACATCATGGAATTTTGCAAGCAATTTAATGCGCGTACCCAAGATAAGCCAGGTAAAGTTTTACCGGTTGTAATTACTGTTTATGTCGACAAGTCATTCGATTTTATCATTAAAACTCCTCCTGTAGCAATTCAATTATTGGATGCAACTGGTTTAAAGAGTGGTTCTGCAGAGCCTAACCGTAAAAAAGTTTCCAGTGTAAACTGGGAGCAGGTTGAAAGCATTGCGAAAGATAAAATGACCGACTTGAACGCATTTACTGTCGAGTCAGCCATGAAAATGGTTGCTGGTACAGCACGCAGTATGGGAATTACCGTTAGCGGTGATGCACCCTGGAATAATTAATTATACAAATCAGTTTAAGAAGTGGCTAGATTAACAAAAAATCAAAAACAGGCACATTCAAAAATTGAGGCTGGGAAAGCATATTCATTAACTGCAGCTGCGGCTCTGGTTAAAGATATTACTACTGCCAAATTTGATGCTTCGATTGACCTTGATGTACGCTTAGGCGTAGATCCGCGTAAAGCGAACCAAATGGTGCGTGGTATTGCAACTCTTCCTCATGGAACCGGTAAAACTGTCCGTGTTTTAGTTCTTTGTACTCCTGATAAGGAGGAAGAAGCTAAAGCAGCAGGTGCAGATTACGTGGGTTTAGATGAATACATTGCCAAAATAGAAGGTGGATGGACTGACGTTGATATCATTATTACAATGCCTAGTGTTATGGCTAAAGTAGGTAAACTCGGACGTGTTTTAGGTCCTCGTAACCTTATGCCAAACCCTAAATCAGGAACTGTTACTACAGATGTAGGTAAAGCAGTAACTGATGTTAAAGGCGGTAAGATCGATTTCAAGGTTGACAAAACAGGAATTATCCATGCCTCTATTGGAAAGGTATCGTTTGATGCAGATAAAATTTATGAGAACGCCCTTGAAGTAATTCAGGTGATTTCTAAATTAAAACCTTCAGCAGCAAAAGGAACTTATTTCAAAAGCATACATATGTCTTCGACAATGAGTCCGGGAATCGAAATTGAAACTAAATCAGTAGCGGGAATCTAATCATGAAAAAAGAAGATAAACACGACGTTGTTCTTGCTTTAACAGAGACGATTGCTGAGTATGGTAATTTTTATATTACTGATACCGCAAACCTGTCTGTAGCAAAGGTCAATGCTATTCGCCGCAAATGTTTCGAAAACGATATCAAAATGCAAGTTGCTAAGAACTCTCTTATCAGAAAAGCTATGGAAGCTTCTGAAGGTGATTACAGCGAAATCTTTGATGTACTTAAAGGATCTTCATCTATTTTATTCTCAAAATCGGCAAATGCTCCGGCAAAGCTGATTAAACAACTGAGAAAATCAGGTGATAAGCCAGTACTTAAAGCTGCATATATTGATTCGTCAGTATTCATTGGTGATCATCTGTTGGATGCCCTTGTAAGCCTTAAATCTAAGGAAGAACTGGTTGCAGACATCATTGCATTGCTTCAGTCTCCTGCTAAAAATGTTATTTCAGGCTTACAGTCGGGTGGTAACAAACTTGCAGGAATTGTTAAAACATTACAAGAAAGAGGTTAACGGACTACCTAAAAGTTCGATTAAATTATTCAAAGTACAGAAATTTTAAAATAAAATAAAATGGCAGATTTAAAATCGTTTGCTGAGCAATTAGTAAACTTAACAGTAAAGGAAGTTAACGAATTAGCTCAAATATTAAAAGATGAGTATGGTATCGAGCCAGCTGCAGCAGCAGTTGCAGTTGCAGGTCCGGCAGCAGGTGGTGATGCACCAGCAGCAGCAGTAGAACAAACTGCTTTCGATGTAATTTTGAAAGAAGCTGGTGGTTCTAAATTAGGTGTTGTTAAATTGGTTAAAGATCTTACAGGCCTTGGCTTGAAAGAAGCTAAAGATTTAGTTGACAGCGCGCCTAAAGAAGTGAAAACTGGCGTTGATAAAGCAGAAGCTGAATCATTAAAGAAAGCATTGGAAGAAGCTGGAGCTACTGTTGAGATTAAATAATCTTAACACATAAAATTATGGCCTTAGACTCCGATTTTCATCGGGGTCTATTGCCATTTGTATTATACCCATTGATGTATGACTTACATCTCCGCACCTGGCGGGAAACAAGTCGAAGTTTATTTACTTAAATAAATTCTCAATCCCTTGGCAAACAAAATTAAGCAATCCGAAAGAGTAAATTTTGCTACCAGCAAGCATGTGATGGATTATCCTGACTTTCTGGATGTTCAATTACAATCTTTCAGGGAATTTTTTCAATTGGAAACTACTTCAGACAACCGTCATCAAGAAGGTTTGTTTAAAGTGTTTTCTGAAAATTTTCCGATCTCTGACTCAAGAAATATCTTCGTTTTAGAATTCCTTGATTACTTCATTGATCCCCCGCGTTATGATATACACGAGTGTATTGAGCGTGGTTTAACGTATAGCGTCCCCTTGAAGGCTAAGCTCCGCTTGTCTTGTAACGATGCGGAACATGAAGATTTTGAAACAATCGTCCAGGATGTTTATTTGGGAACAATCCCATATATGACGCCTAAAGGAACTTTTGTTATAAATGGTGCAGAACGTGTAATTGTATCCCAACTTCATCGTTCTCCGGGTGTGTTTTTCGGGCAGAGTCGTCACACTAATGGAACCAAGCTCTATTCAGCCCGTGTAATTCCTTTTAAGGGTTCATGGATTGAATTTGCTACGGACGTAAATAACGTCATGTATGCATACATAGACCGTAAGAAAAAGTTTCCAGTAACTACATTGCTTCGTGCTATCGGTTATGATTCTGATAAGGATATTCTTGAACTATTTGAATTGGCTGATGAAGTAAAAGTAAGTAAGTCTGGCTTGAAAAAAGCCGTTGGACGTAAGCTTGCTGCCAGAGTGTTGAAGAAATGGGTGGAAGATTTTGTGGATGAAGACACTGGTGAAGTAGTTTCAATTGATCGGAACGAGATCATTATGGAACGCGAAACCGTACTTGAAGAAGAGCATATCGATATGATCATCGAGGCTGGTGTTAAAACTGTAATTCTTACAAAAGAAGATGCCATTAACAGCGGTGATTATACTATTATATATAATACTTTACAAAAAGATACCTCAAACTCTGAGAAGGAGGCGGTGGAGCACATCTATCGTCAATTACGTAATGCAGAACCACCTGATGAAGAAACAGCTCGTGGGATCATCGACCGTTTGTTTTTCTCAGATAAGAGATATGACCTTGGGGATGTAGGACGCTACCGCATCAATCGGAAGCTTAAATTAGCTACGCCTGTAGAGACTAAAGTTTTAACAAAACAGGATATTATCGCCATAGTTAAATACCTGATCAAATTAATTAACTCTAAAGCTGAGGTGGACGATATTGATCACTTATCAAACCGCCGTGTTCGTACAGTAGGCGAGCAGTTATACGCGCAGTTTGGTGTGGGTCTGGCACGTATGGCGCGTACAATCCGTGAGCGTATGAACATCCGTGATAACGAGGTGTTTACACCAACTGACCTAATCAACGCACGTACATTATCTTCTGTGATCAACTCGTTCTTCGGAACAAACCAGTTATCGCAGTTTATGGATCAAACCAATCCTCTGGCAGAGGTCACGCACAAGCGTCGTCTGTCAGCCTTAGGACCTGGTGGACTGTCGCGTGAGCGTGCAGGTTTTGAGGTTCGTGACGTTCACTATACTCACTATGGTCGTTTATGTACTATCGAAACTCCTGAGGGACCAAACATTGGTCTGATTTCATCACTTTGTGTGCATGCTAAGATTAATAATTTAGGTTTTATCGAAACACCTTATCGTAAGGTTGATGCCGGACGAGTAGTTGTTGAAGAGCCGGTTATATACCTTTCTGCAGAAGATGAAGAAGGTAAAACTATCGGACAGGCAAGTGCACTATACGATGATAAAGGAAATTTTGAAACGCCGCATGTAAAAGCCCGTTATGAAGGTGATTTCCCGGTAATTGAGCCGAGTAAGCTCGACTTAATGGATATAGCACCTAATCAGATCACTTCAATTGCTGCATCGTTGATTCCGTTCCTGGAACATGACGATGCTAACCGTGCATTGATGGGATCTAACATGCAACGTCAGGCTGTACCATTGTTACGCCCAGAATCACCAATCGTTGGAACAGGACTTGAAGGACGTGTTGCACGTGATTCTCGTACCCTGATTAATGCCGAAGGATCGGGTGTTGTAGAATATGTTGATGCGAATGAGATTCGTATTCGTTACGAGAGAAATGAAGACGACGTTTTAGTTTCATTTGATGGGGAGGTTAAATCTTACCGTTTGATTAAATTCAAGAAAACTAACCAAAGTACTTGTATCAATTTGAAGCCGATTGTAAGAAAAGGTCAGAAAGTTGAGAAAGGTCAGGTTCTTTGTGAAGGATATGCAACGCAGAACGGTGAACTTGCTCTTGGAAGAAACCTGAAAGTGGCATTCATGCCTTGGCAAGGATTCAATTTCGAGGATGCGATAGTAATTTCTGAGCGTGTAGTTTCACAGGATATATTCACTTCACTTCACATTGAAGAGTTCGAACTTGAAGTTCGTGATACGAAACGTGGTGAAGAAGAACTTACTCCGGATATTCCTAACGTTTCTGAAGAAGCAACTAAAGACCTGGACGAGAATGGAATTATCCGTGTTGGTGCAGAAATTAAGGAAGGTGATATTCTTATCGGTAAGATCACTCCTAAAGGGGAGTCTGATCCATCGCCGGAAGAAAAACTTTTACGTGCAATTTTCGGCGATAAAGCAGGGGATGTAAAAGATGCTTCACTTAAAACTCCACCTTCAATTCATGGTGTGGTTATCGATACAAAACTCTTCTCACGTGCCAAGAAAACAACTAAGCCGGAAGAAAAAGTGCTGATCGAAAAACTTGATAACAAACACAATAAAGCAACCAAGGAATTGAAAGAAACCTTGATTGATAAATTGTTTACTATTGTGAATGGGAAAACTTCCCAGGGTGTGTATAATGTGTACAAAGAACTATTGGTAGCGAAAGGTGTGAAGTTCACACAGAAAATCCTTACTGAAATGGAGTTTGCTAACGTTAACCCTACAAAGTGGACGACTGATGAAGATAAGAATGAGTTGATCAAACAAACACTTCACAACTATAACATTAAGCTTAACGAAGAGCTAGGTGCTTACAAACGTGATAAGTTTGCGATCAGCGTAGGAGATGAGCTTCCATCAGGAATTGTACAAATGGCTAAAGTTTATGTTGCTAAAAAACGTAAGCTGAAAGTAGGAGATAAAATGGCGGGACGTCACGGTAATAAAGGTATCGTTGCCCGTATTGTTCGTGATGAAGATATGCCATTCCTGGAAGATGGAACTCCGGTTGATATCGTGTTGAACCCGCTGGGTGTACCATCACGTATGAACCTTGGACAGATCTATGAAACTGTGTTGGGCTGGGCTGGTAAGGAACTTGGAATGAAGTTCGCAACGCCAATTTTCGACGGAGCTTCCCATGATGAAGTTGAAGAATGGGTTACAAAAGCAGGTGTACCAACATCTGGAAGAACTTATTTATACAATGGTTTGACGGGTGATCGTTTTGACCAGCAGACCACAGTAGGTATTATCTACATGCTGAAATTAGGTCACATGGTTGACGATAAAATGCACGCCCGTTCAATCGGACCATACTCATTAATTACGCAACAACCATTGGGTGGTAAAGCTCAATTTGGAGGTCAGCGTTTTGGTGAGATGGAGGTTTGGGCACTTGAGGCATTTGGTGCTGCAAACATACTTCAGGAGATATTAACAGTTAAGTCTGATGACGTTGTAGGACGTGCAAAAACCTACGAAGCGATCGTTAAAGGTGAGAACCTGCCAACGCCTTCAGTTCCGGAATCATTCAATGTATTGGTTCATGAGTTGAGAGGATTGGGATTGGATATCACATTAGATTAAGTTACGGGTTATGGGTTACGGGTTAAGAGTTCTTAGCCCATAACTCATAACTCATAACTCATAACTAGAAAAAGAGCTATGTCTTACAAAAAGGATAATAAAATCAAAAGTAATTTCACCTCGATAACCATTAGTTTGGCATCGCCGGAATCTATTCTGGAACGATCAAGCGGTGAGGTGTTAAAACCGGAAACTATCAACTACCGGACTTACAAACCTGAGCGTGATGGCTTATTTTGCGAGCGGATATTCGGCCCAGTAAAGGATTACGAATGTCATTGCGGTAAATACAAGCGTATTCGTTACAAGGGTATTGTATGCGACCGTTGTGGGGTTGAGGTAACTGAGAAAAAAGTACGTCGTGAGCGTATGGGGCACATTAATTTGGTGGTTCCTGTTGCACACATCTGGTACTTCCGTTCACTCCCAAACAAAATTGGTTATTTGCTTGGCTTGCCAACAAAAAAGCTTGACCTCATCATTTATTATGAGCGTTATGTAGTAATTCAGGCAGGACTGAAAGAAACTGATGGCATTCAGAAAATGGATTTCCTTACAGAAGAGGAATATCTTGATATACTGGATACTTTACCTAAAGAAAATCAATACTTGGACGACAAAGATCCTGATAAATTCATCGCTAAGATGGGTGCTGAAGCACTTCAGGATCTATTAGGCCGTTTGGATCTTGATCAGCAATCGTATGACCTTCGTCATCAGGCAGCAACGGAAACTTCACAGCAACGTAAAACTGAGGCATTAAAACGTCTTCAGGTTGTTGAAGCATTCCGTGGTGCAAATACCCGTATTGAGAATAATCCGGAATGGATGATCGTTAAGATCGTTCCGGTTATTCCGCCCGAACTGAGGCCTCTCGTTCCACTCGAGGGCGGCCGTTTTGCTACTTCCGATCTGAATGACCTTTACCGCCGTGTGATCATCCGTAACAACCGTTTAAAGCGCCTGATTGAAATCAAAGCACCAGAGGTTATTTTACGTAATGAAAAACGTATGCTTCAGGAGTCTGTCGATTCATTATTTGATAACTCACGTAAAGTAAATGCTGTAAAAACTGAAGGTAACCGTGCTTTAAAATCTCTTTCAGATATCCTGAAAGGTAAACAAGGTCGTTTCCGTCAAAACTTATTAGGTAAACGTGTGGATTATTCAGCACGTTCTGTAATTGTTGTAGGTCCAAATTTGAAACTTCACGAATGCGGTTTACCTAAAGATATGGCTGCGGAGCTTTTCAAACCATTTATCATTCGCAAGATGATTGAAAGAGGAGTGGTAAAAACTGTAAAATCAGCAAAAAAGATTGTAGATCGTAAAGATCCTATTGTTTGGGATATTCTTGAGAATGTGTTAAAAGGACATCCGGTATTATTAAACCGTGCACCTACGCTTCACCGTTTAGGTATTCAGTCTTTTCAACCAAAGCTGGTTGAGGGAAAGGCAATTCAGTTGCACCCCTTGGTGTGTACCGCTTTCAACGCGGATTTTGACGGTGACCAGATGGCCGTGCATTTACCCTTAGGTAATGCTGCGATCTTGGAAGCCCAAATGCTTATGCTCGCTTCTCACAACATTCTGAACCCAGCAAACGGAACTCCAATTACTGTTCCTTCACAGGATATGGTTTTGGGTCTTTACTATATTACTAAAGGCCGCAGAACTGATGAAACTCGTGTTGTTATAGGTCAGGATCAAACCTTCTATTCACCAGAGGAAGTAATTATTGCTTACAATGAGCGTAAACTTGATCTTCACGCTTTCATTAAGGTTAAAACCAATGTGAAAGAAAAGGACGGTAATATTGTAAATAAACTGATTGAAACTACTGTGGGACGGGTGTTATTTAACCAAAGGGTTCCTGCAGAAGTTGGATATATCAATGAATTACTTACTAAAAAATCACTTCGTGATATCATTGGTGAAGTAGTGAAAATTACTGGGATGGCTCGTGCAGCACAGTTCCTTGATGAGATTAAGGAATTAGGTTTCCAGATGGCATTCCAGGGTGGTCTTTCGTTCAACCTTCAGGATCTGAATATACCTGCTGAAAAAGCACAGCTTATAGGCCAGGCAAGTAAAGAGGTTGAAGAAGTAATGAATAACTACAACATGGGATTCATTACCAACAACGAGCGTTACAATCAAATTATCGATATCTGGACCCGTATCAACAATCGCCTGACAGCGAATGTAATGAATCAGTTATCTAGTGATAACCAGGGATTCAATTCTGTATTCATGATGCTTGATTCAGGAGCGCGTGGTTCTAAAGAGCAGATCCGTCAGCTTTGCGGAATGCGTGGATTGATGGCTAAGCCGCAGAAATCCGGTTCAGGAGGTGAAATTATTGAAAATCCTATCTTATCTAATTTTAAAGAAGGTTTATCCGTATTGGAGTACTTCATATCTACTCACGGTGCTCGTAAAGGTTTGGCCGATACAGCATTGAAAACAGCGGATGCGGGTTACCTAACTCGTCGTTTACATGACGTTGCCCAGGACATGATTGTGGGTGAAACGGATTGCGGTACGCTGAGAGGAATTTATACTACAGCATTAAAAGATAATGAAGATATTATCGAGCCATTATACGACCGTATTTTGGGTAGAACAAGTCTCCATGATGTATATGATCCATTATCAAATGAACTGCTTTTACCTGCAGGAGAGGATATTGAAGAGCATATCGCCGCTAAGATCGAGAACTCTGCCCTGGAGGGTATTGAAATCCGTTCTGTTCTAACCTGCGAAAGCAAACGTGGAGTTTGTGCACTATGTTATGGACGTAACCTGGCAACTGGTAAACGTGTTCAGATGGGTGAAGCAGTCGGTGTAATTGCTGCACAGTCAATCGGTGAGCCGGGAACACAGTTAACACTTCGTACATTCCATGTAGGTGGTACTGCATCAAACATTGCTGCAGAATCTCAGATCGTGGCGAAGTTCGATGGTGTTATCGAATTCGAGAATGTCAGAACCGTTAGTCACCAGACTGAAGAAGGTCCGCTAGAAGTTGTTTTGGGACGTTCAGGTGAGTTTAGGATTGTTGAGCCAGGAACAAATAAAATGATTATGGCAAATAACATCCCATACGGAGCTTATCTGTATGTTAAGGATGGTGATAAAATCTCCAAAGGAGATAAAATCTGTAGCTGGGATCCATATAACGCAGTTATTATTTCCGAGTTTGAAGGTAAGGCGGAATTTGAGGCAATTATTGAAGGTGTAACCTTCCGTGAGGAATCAGATGAGCAAACCGGGCACAGAGAAAAAGTTATAATTGATACTCGTGATAAGACTAAAAATCCGGTTATCCGTGTTGCTGATAAAAAAGGTAATGGTCTTAAAGGGTATAACATTCCGGTAGGGGCGCATATTGCAGTTGAGGAGCATGAAGCTGTGAAAATGGGGCAGATCATTGCTAAGATCCCCCGTTCAACAGGTAAAACAAGAGATATCACGGGTGGACTTCCACGTGTGACGGAATTGTTCGAAGCGCGGAATCCTTCAAATCCAGCTGTTGTAACTGAGATTGATGGTGTTGTAACTTTAGGCGGAGTTAAACGTGGTAACCGTGAGATGTCTATCGAATCAAAAGATGGACAGATAAAGAAATATCTAGTGCCATTGTCTAAGCACATTCTTGTTCAGGATAATGACTTCGTTAAAGCGGGTATGCCATTATCTGACGGATCAATTTCTCCTGCTGATATCCTTTCAATTAAAGGCCCTGCAGCAGTTCAGGAATATCTTGTTAATGGTATACAGGAAGTTTACCGTTTACAAGGTGTGAAGATCAACGATAAGCATTTTGAAACCATCGTTCACCAAATGATGCAGAAAGTGATGATCGAGGATGCTGGTGATACACGATTCCTTGAGAAAGAACTTGTTGACCGTTGGGACTTCCAATTGGAAAATGACGAAATCTACGATAAACGCGTAGTAATAGAGCCGGGAGAATCAACTAACCTAAAAGCAGGTCAAATCATTTCTGTCCGTAAATTAAGAGATGAAAATTCTGTTCTTAAACGTAAAGACATGAAACTTGTTGAAACCCGTGATGCGATTGCGGCTACTTCAAGCCAGATGCTTCAAGGTATTACCCGTGCCTCACTGGGAACTAAATCATTCATTTCTGCAGCGTCCTTCCAGGAAACCACTAAAGTATTGAATGAAGCAGCGATCAGTGGTAAACGTGATAACCTCTTGGGATTAAAGGAAAACGTGATCGTTGGTCATTTGATTCCTTCAGGAACTGGTTTACGTCACTACGAGCGGATCATTGTTGGTTCTCAGGAAGAATATGACAAACTATTGGCATCTAAACAGGAAGAAGTAGAAGCTTAATACTTGCCCTTTACTATTTATAAGCCCCTTCTGCATGAAGGGGCTTTTTTGTCTGGCTGAGAAATTGTAATTTACATTATCATAAAAGAAGAGGGATGAGCGTGTCCGAAATTGGACTGTATCAAATTCTTAAAGAACACCTCGGTGACGGAGAAGCAGAGGAACGTGTTTAATTTGTGAGTGCAGAAGTTAAAAATGAGTTCGATAGCAGAAAAGTGATATCTGCTACAAATGAGGATTTGGGAGGGGTCAAATTCGAACTTATGAAATCCATTTATTTTGTGGGCCTTATCAAAGTTCTAGGTGTCACAGGTTCGATGATTGCAATAGTAAATCTCATGATAAAATAACTTTTGAATAAAGTTTTTTGAGTCCTTCCATTTATCGCGAGGACTTTTTTTATTTTTACTTTATGGAAGAGCAGCAACCCGAAAATCAATTGAATATAGAGCTTTCTGAAGAAGTTGCAGAAGGAATTTACTCTAATCTAGCAATTATCACCCACTCTAATACGGAGTTTGTATTAGATTTTGTGCGTGTGATGCCAGGAGTACCAAAGGCCAGAGTAAAATCAAGGATTGTATTAACACCAGAACATGCTAAAAGATTTATGAGAGCCCTTGAGGACAATCTTGAGAAATTTGAGGCCATAAATGGTAGGATAAAGATCAATGAAGACCCGCCAGCGTTTCCGATGAATTTTGGCGGTCCGCCTGCACAAGCTTGATGAAACGACACCTAAGTAAACTGGTATTTGGTAGTCAGTCTGTAAAAGGGCATGAGCAATGGCCGCATATACCTCATTTCGATAAGATTAGGGATGTTTGGCATAACTCTAATTATGTCGATTTTGGAATTGAAAGGATATTTAGATTATTTTTGGTGACTTCAAAAGTCTTTTTCCCCGGAGTTTATTTAGACTATGTTGATCGGAAATTCTCTTATCATCAGAGAAAAATCAGAGGGGAAGTTTACGTAATATTTAAAACTGCTTTGCCATTTGCAATTCTATATTTTGGCTTATGGAATCATGTCGGGCTTTTTATATTTAACATATACCTCCTGATTGAAACCTTTGTATATATTTTCAATAAGATATTTCTTCCGGAGCATACTCTTGGTATAAATTATAACAGGTCTCTAATCCTGCTATTTTTCAATTTTTTAGAAGTAATAGGATCTTATGCCGTGATTTATGCAGCAGGAGATTATTTGAATGAATCAGTTGGAAATATTACCGACGCTCTCTATTTTAGTTTAATAACTGGAGCGACCGTCGGATATGGAGATATTCATCCCATCACCTCGGATGGGAAAGTGCTTGTCATGACCCAGTTAATAAGCACCTTGTCCTTTTTGATACTCTTTTTCAATTTCTTTGCACCACGCGCTCAGGATCGAGGAGTGTAGAATTCAGATAGCTGGTTATACTATCCACCTCATCAGGATGAAACCATTTTATATCCTCAGATTTGTGAAACCATGTGAGTTGTCGTTTCGCAAATCTTCGGGTATTTTGTTTTATCTTATCTACGGCTGCTTCTATAGTAGAACTTCCGTCAAAAAAATCGAATAATTCAGAGTACCCTACAGTATTTAGAGCATTCAGATGTCGGAATGATTTTAATCTTTCTACTTCCCCGACCAGTCCATTATTAATCATTATATCAACCCTATTGTTAATTTTTTCATACAGTTTTTGTCTGTCAGTGTTTAGTCCAACCTTAATGATATTAAAGTTCCTTGTTTTTTTAACCTTGTTGCGAAATTCCGAGAAGGGCTTTCCGCTTGTTTCATATACCTCAATAGCTCTTATAATTCGTTGTGGATTATCTATATCTACTTCATCATAGTATTCGGGATCTATACTTTTTAAACTTTCCTGAAGGAATGAAATTCCGCGTTCCTCCAACAACTGATTATATTTTTCTCTAACCTCTGCAGAAGAAGATGGTATGTCGTCAAATCCCTGGGTGATGGCATTGATATAAAGTCCTGATCCACCAACGAGTATCACGATATTGTGGCGCTCAAAAAGTGTAGAAATTACTTGAAGTGCTTCCCTTTCATAATCGCCAACGTTATAGACATCAGTAATGGAATGGGAATTAATAAAATGATGTGTTACTGTATTGAGTTCATCAGATGAGGGTTTGGCTGTACCAATTTCCATCTCCCGGTATAATTGCCTGGAGTCGGCAGAAACAATTTCAGTCTTATAGTATTGGGCTAAATTTATTGCGAGAATAGTTTTCCCTATGGCTGTTGGACCTGCAATAATAAACAGTGTTTTGGCCATTGAATTCCTTCACCAATTAATAATCATCTTTTTGGAGGTCATCCGGATCATAACCCTCATTGTCAGAGAATTCATCCATAAATTCATCTTTTTCTTCATCATCAACATTTACAAGCTGCTGATCTGTATTAATGCCTATGTCAGTCATTTGTTCCAGATCCTCTGGATCTTCAGGCTGAAAATCTTCCTCATTAAGGAAATCAAAATCATCTGATACGACAGCCTCCGCTGCCGATATAATTCCTGAACCCGCAATTTTGGGTGCTTCACCCAGCGTTCGCGATATTTGTGGATAGCTTTTGCCAGATTCCTCGTTGAGCATTATTTTAATTAATTCTACGTGGAAATCAAAGGGACGTTCAAAATTATAGATGTAGTAGAACTTTTGATGAGGGTCATCAATGAAACTACTCAGCTTTGAATTTTCCATTAAGGCAACTTCATTATTAATTTTTCGCTGATTAGGCAAAAATGCAATTTCTTCGTTTTTTATCCATTGGTCATTACTAACATAAAATGAAGAGGAAACCTCTACTTTATATCCAGTAGATCCATGAATGGCTCTGTGAAGATCCTCAAAAGTCTGGTTTGATTTGATGTCAATATCACGTTCTACGTCATCATAATCCTCGAAAGACACTCTAAATCTATATATCGCCATTACTAATTATTAAATTAAATACAAAAATACGATTTGAAAAAACGGTTTATGGATTTTGATAAAATATTATGTATTCATTTCAACTGGAACCAGTCCAATTTCCCTGCCCTTTTCATACATATATAGTAGTGCTTCTTTCCGATTGTTTTTAATTTCACCTTCCAAAATTGCTTCTCTGATTTGATTTTTTATTATACCAACTTCCCTTCCAGCCCGCAAATTAAATGCCAGCATAATATCTTCCCCGCTAACTGGGGGCTGCCAGTTTCTAATCTGGTCACTTTCCTCGACTTGTTTGAGACGTTTTGTGACCATTTCGAAGTTACGCCTATATTTTTTGACTTTAAATTCATTTTTTGTGGTGACGTCAGCACTGCATAGAAGCATCAAGCCGTCAATTTCTTCACCTGCCTCAAATAACAGTCTTCTAACCGCCGAATCGGTGACGACATCCTGGGCAAGTACGATGGGACGCAAGTGAAGTTGTACAAGTTTCTGTACCATTTTCATCTTTTCGTTCAGCGGTAACTTTAATTGTGCGAAAATTTTCGGTACCATCCGTGCACCTCTGTCTTCATGTCCATGAAATGTCCATCCGTGCCCGGTTTCAAAACGCTTTGTTGCAGGCTTGGCAATATCATGTAATATTGCCGCCCATCGTAGCCATAAGTCGTTCGTGTTCTCTGAAATATTGTCTAAAACCTGCAACGTATGATAGAAATTGTCTTTGTGTGCCTTACCTTCTATGATATCAACACCATGCAAGTCCGCCATCAGTGGAAATATCACTTTTAATAATCCTGTATCAAACAAATGTGTGAATCCTAATGATGGTTTAGGGGAAAGTATGATCTTGTTCAGTTCATCTGTGATCCTTTCCACAGACACAATTCTTATGCGCTCACAATTTGCCTTAATTGCGTGAAGTGCTGTTTCATGAATGTTAAAACCCAATTGCGAAGCAAAGCGTATCGCTCTAAGCATTCTCAGTGGATCGTCCGAAAATGTAATTTTAGGATCAAGTGGTGTCCTTATTAGACTTCTCTCAATATCCTTGATTCCTTCAAAAGGGTCTAATAATATGCCGAAGTTTGACTTATTCAAACCAAAGGCCATTGCATTGATTGTAAAGTCACGTCTTTTCTGATCATCGTCAAGCGTCCCATTTTCTACAATTGGCTTTCGCGATTCCGTCCGATAAGATTCTTTTCTAGCTCCCACAAATTCTATCTCGAGGTCTCCACAACGCAGCATAGCAGTACCAAAATTCTTAAAGATTGAAACCTTTGAGTGGAGAACTTTTCCCGCTGCTTCTGCAAATTTAATTCCATTACCTATTACGAGTATATCAATATCTTTTGAAGGCCGTTGTAAAAAAATATCCCTTACAAATCCACCGATAACGTATATCTCGTCGTTAGTATCCTCTGCAATAAAGCTGAGCTTTTTAAAAATAGGATTAAGTAAGTACTCTTTCATATCAATTTTGATCCTTTCAATAAATGAGGACTTTTACTCTCAAAACAAATATCGGCAAAGCAGAACTATAATTAGATTCGAATTGCCTTATTTCCTGATAAAGGAAAACTTGCCGCCTGATTCAAGCTTTATTATTGTAGATGGTTTGGCGCCCGTGACGACGTGCTGGTCCCAATTAACTATGTAATCTACCCCGTCTTTTATCAAAGGGCTAATGTCAAAGAAACTTGCAGGTGACGATTCGCCACTGATGTTTGCTGACGTGGAGATTAAAGGTTTCCGGAACCGTTGGAGAAGTTGTGTACAGAATTCGTGCTTCACAATCCGGACGCCTATTGTGCCATCCCCGCTTATTGCATTTGAAGCGAGATTTTTTGCACCTGTATATATTATCGTCAACGGATTTTCCGCGAATTCTATAAGGTCGTAGGCAATTTCGGGTACTTCCTTGATATAACTTTGAAGTTTGCTATGTGAGTCAAGTAGTATGATGAGGCTTTTCTCACCAGAACGCCCTTTTAGCTTAAAAACTTTGTCTACAGCTTCCGCATTGGTAGCGTCGCAGCCAATACCCCAGATCGTATCAGTAGGATAGAGGATCAGACCTCCTTCTTTCAAAACTTCGAATGCTTTGCTTACTTCATCTCTTAGCATTATCAATTACATTTTGGTAAAGGTGAATAGTTTGGTCAGAAATAAGCTTGCTCTTAAAATTGTCTAGGTATTGTTTCCCCATTCTCACCATTTTCATTTTCGTCTCGTTGTTGTCGATGATGCCTTTGACCTGTTTTGCCAATTCTACATCATCGTCAGGGTCTATATAAATGCTACCGGGTCCACCAGCTTCTTCCAGGCAGGAACCTTTCGCAGCTATGACGGGTATTCCCGAATGTAATGCTTCAACAATTGGAATTCCAAAGCCCTCAAATCTGGACGGATAAATAAGAAGTTCGGCATGCTGGTATATAGCTGGCAAATCACAATGAGCCACATTGTGCAGAAAATGCACACGCTCTGAAAGCTGATTTTGCTTAATGAATTGCTTAACTGTTAGAGTGTATTTTGTCTCTCTTCCAACTACCACAAGATGGATATTGTCAATTCTTAAAAGTGCTTTCGCTATAAGCATTAAATTTTTGCGCTCTTCTATCGTCCCCACATTTAAGAGGTATTTTTCGGGGAGCTGATATTTTTTTTTTATTTCATCTTTCATTAAAGAAGTGACCTGCTGGTGAAAAATTACGTCACAGTCCTGATATATCACTTCTATTTTATCTTCGTTTACACCAAAATAGTGCATCAGATCTTGTTTAGTCTGTTTGCTAATCGCGATAACTTTGTCTGCATGCAAAGCAGCATAACGATATTTATATTTATAAATAAGGCGATCTATAAAGGAATAATACTGTGGGTATCTTATAAAGATTAAATCATGAATAGTGACCACCGTTGGTATCCCCGCTGTTTTTAAGCTATATGGAATTTCATTGCTTAAGCCGTGGAAGAGGTCTATATTATCACGTAAGAGGTTTTTGATAATGCCAAAACTCCGCCAGTACGATTTAATTAATTGTTTCCCAGGGTATCGGTACTCCACTTCAGAAATTGCCAGTTCCGGAGGAGGAATAGTTATAGCATAAATAAGAAATTGATTGTGTGGGTGGAACTTGGTCAACAAGCGTATCAGGTACCGGCTATAGTTTCCCAAGCCAGTAATATTCTGGGTTGCACGCTTGCCATCAAAACCTACTTTCATCAGAACTTAATTTATTTTTTAATGGCAATGAAGTTTGCATGAGATTATATTAATTTGTTTTATGAGGAGTACACTCATGCAGGTTTTATAATATATCAAATTCCGGTTACAATTAAATTTAGACCGCGACATTGTTTTCTCTTAATGCATCATTAAGGGAGGTTTTTTTGTCGGTAGATTCTTTTCTTTTTCCAATAATAAGTGCACAAGGTACCTGGTACTCACCGGCAGGAAACTTTTTGGCGTAAGAGCCTGGTATCACTACTGATCGGGCAGGCACTATACCTTTATATTCTATCGGTTCCTTACCAGAAACATCTATTATCTTGGTTGAAGCAGTCAAAACTACATTAGCACCTAACACAGCTTCTTTCTCAACATGCACGCCTTCAACAACAATGGCACGTGATCCAATGAAACAATTGTCTTCAATTATTACCGGGGATGCCTGAACAGGTTCCAAAACTCCACCGATTCCAACGCCACCACTCAAATGCACATGTTTTCCAATTTGAGCACATGACCCCACAGTAGCCCAGGTATCTACCATGGTACCCTCATCTACATAAGCGCCAATATTGACGTAAGAAGGCATCATGATCACTCCTTTCGCCAGGTATGCACCATAACGTGCAATGCCATGAGGAACAACTCTAACACCTGTCGCTTTATAATCAGTCTTCAGTTTCATTTTATCATGAAAAACAAAAGGCCCAACTACAATTTCCTTCATTTCTCTTATTGGGAAATAAAGGATGACTGCTTTTTTGATCCAATCGTTAACATGCCAGCGTGTGCCGATTTGTTCTGCAACACGCAATTCTCCTTTATCAAGATGTAAAATAACGCGTTCAATGGCGTCTCTATATTCTTTAAATGTGATAAGCGTGCGGTCATCCCAGGCAGTTTCTATTAGTTTTTTCAATTCGGTGGTCATACTGTAATTTTGAGCCAAATTAAGGGAATTTTCTGGCAAATTCCTGAAGGATATGTAAATTTGCTGACATGGCTGAAAATGAAAAATTGCGGGTAGATAAATACTTATGGGCGATTCGTGCATTTAGAACACGCAGTATTTCTACTGAAGCCTGCAAATCAGGAAGGATTAAAATGACAGGACAGAATCTTAAACCCTCTCATATTGTAAAAGTAGGTGAGGAGTATACCGTTCAAAGAGGTCCGGATAAAAAGATAATAAAAGTTATCGGTCTTTTAGAAAGACGGGTAGATGCAAAGACTGCCGTAACGTTTTATCAAGATTTAACTCCAGTGGAAGATACAACTTCTTATAA
Source organism: Daejeonella sp. (assembly GCF_046590655.1). Classification (GTDB taxonomy): domain Bacteria; phylum Bacteroidota; class Bacteroidia; order Sphingobacteriales; family Sphingobacteriaceae; genus Daejeonella. The sequence continues at coordinate 7,374 of NZ_JBKJUM010000130.1, read as the reverse complement.
GTCAATGTTCCACACACCGAACTTAAGCCGGGATAGGGGTGCAGGCAGGCCTACGAAAAGAGATAGGAGGGAGATTGACGACCTGCAAGAAGGTTGGTTTGATTAGTCGACAGTTGAGTTGAGAGTGGACAGTTGGCATGAATCAGTATTTGATTTTCATCTCGGATTGATCCCAAAGCCGGAACGCTGCCTGGGCTTCGTCTCTTAAAATCTGATGAATGCTTAGTTTTCGACTACTCATTGGTAAGGCTATTTCATCATAAATAAATTGATCATCGAACCCAATCAGATTTGCATCCTGTTTGGTATTTGCATAAAAAATCTTGTCGATATGCGCCCAATAAATTGCACTCAGGCACATGGGGCATGGTTCACAACTCGTATAAATTACACAGCCACTTAGATCGTAGGTCTTAAGTTTTTTGCACGCCATCCGAATGGCAGAAATTTCTGCATGCGCGGTAGGATCTAATGTAGTAGTAACTTTATTTGCACTCCTTGCAACCATCTTTCCATCCTTTACGACGACCGCGCCAAAGGGTCCACCCAAAGCACTTCTGACATTTCCTTCCGATACCCGAATTGCCAATCGCATAAATTTTTCATGTTCCTTGCTCTCCATATCTTATAATCTTTATTGAAAAACTCTAGAAATAGTTGCATTAAAAAACCCCAGTCAAGCTGGGGTTGAAATAAATTTCCTATGGATAATTACTTCTTATCCTTTTTATAAGCACCATTTAAACCTGCCAAGACGTCCGTGGTTACATCCAGACTTTCATCAGCAAATAAGACTGTCGGGTTAGCCTTTGAATAGGTTAAAACCATTTTATAACCTTTGGTTTTAGCATAACCCTTCAAAAATTCTGAAACTTTGTTATATAATTTTTCATTTTCTACTGCTTCTTCATTTGCAAGTGCGTTACCGGCATTTTGATTATATGCAGCTAATTCCTGTTGCTTTCTCGCAAGGCGTTGTTCGGTATTTGTGCGCTGATCAGCACTAAGGTTTGCTGCGCTTTGCTGATATTGGGCTACTTCTTTCTGAAATGCTGTCCCTTTTGCTGTAAGATCTGACTGGGCTTTTTTAGATTTCTCCTGAAAAACATTCTTTACGTCTTTAAAATACTCGTAGTTATTTAGCAGGGAATCGGAGTTTACAAAGACGATTGCTTCCGATTTATTAATAGTCGACGTTGTTACTGAGGTATTAGATTTAGGCTGTTCTTTACCGCAAGATATTATTGCTACTGCAATCACAAGCGCAGCCGCCACTTTACTTAAATTTGTCAATATTTTCTTCATGTTTTTTATTAAAAATTTAAGCAAATATAATCTTTCAATCCAAGTATCCCAATCATTTAATTTGATGGAAATCTAAGGGATAAAAGTATGGGCTATTTTTATCCACAATGTAGTATTTTCCGGCTAAAATCGTTATTTTTGGTACAAGTTGTTATATTAAAATATGAGCGAAGAAACAGTAGATAAGTCTAATTATTCAGCGGATAATATACAGGTATTAGAAGGGCTGGAGGCGGTTAGAAAACGGCCGTCCATGTATATTGGCGACACAGGTTTTAAAGGATTGCATCACCTGGTTTACGAGGTAGTTGATAATTCAATCGATGAAGCTCTTGCGGGGTATTGCACTGACATAAATGTTATTATCCATAAAGGAAATTCTGTTACTGTCAGTGATAATGGCCGGGGTATCCCAACTGCATTGCACACCAAGGAAAAGAAGTCTGCACTAGAGGTTGTAATGACCGTTCTTCATGCGGGAGGTAAATTCGATAAGGATACCTACAAAGTATCCGGCGGGCTTCACGGTGTAGGTGTGAGTTGTGTAAATGCACTTTCGAAGCCATTAAAGGTGATCGTTCATCGTGAAGGCAAAATATTTACGCAGGAATACGAATGTGGAAAGCCTCTCTTTGATGTTAAAGTTATTGGTGAAAGTGATAAAACGGGCACTATCGTGACTTTCCATCCCGATCCCGAAATTTTCACACTTACTACAGAATATAAATTTGATACTCTGGCAGCGCGCCTGCGGGAACTCGCTTACTTAAATAAGGGAATTCGTCTCTCACTGACTGATGAGCGTGAAATTTTGGAAGATGGATCTTTACTTAAAGAGGATTTCTATTCGGAAGGTGGGTTGAAAGAATTTGTAAAATATCTTGATGGAATGCGTAATTCAATTATTCCGGAACCAATATATGTGGAAGGAATTAAACAAGGCATTCCGGTTGAGATGGCTCTTCAATACAACGATACCTACACTGAAAATGTACACTCTTATGTAAATAATATCAATACTCATGAGGGTGGTACGCACGTGGCAGGTTTCCGCCGAGGTTTAACACGTACGCTCAAGGCATATGCGGAAAAATCGGGCATGTTAAAAAATATGAAGATTGAGATCACAGGTGATGACTTCCGTGAGGGGTTAACAGCTGTGATCTCGGTCAAAGTGCAAGAACCCCAGTTTGAGGGCCAGACTAAAACCAAATTAGGCAATAATGAGGTAATGGGTGCAGTAGATGTTGCGGTAGGTGAAATTCTTGGGAATTACCTGGAAGAAAACCCTCGTGAGGCTAAGATGATTGTCAACAAGGTTATTCTGGCTGCTACTGCAAGAGCGGCAGCTAGAAAAGCACGTGAAATGGTTCAGCGCAAAACGGTAATGGGCGGATCAGGACTGCCGGGCAAGCTTGCTGATTGTGCAAATAATGATCCCGCAGCATGTGAACTATATCTTGTAGAAGGAGATTCGGCGGGTGGTACCGCAAAGCAGGGACGTGATCGAAATTTTCAGGCCATCCTTCCATTGAAAGGTAAAATCCTGAATGTGGAAAAAGCGATGGAGCATAAGATTTACGAGAATGACGAAATCAAGAATATGTTTACCGCTATGGGGGTAAGTATAGGTACGGCAGAAGATGCCAAAGCGCTCAATATGGAAAAGCTTCGTTACCACCGGATTATAATCATGACTGATGCTGACGTTGACGGTTCACACATCACAACTCTTATACTTACTTTCTTTTTCCGATATATGAAAGAGCTTATAGAGTATGGTTATATCTATATCGCAGCACCTCCATTGTATCAGGTTAAGAAGGGTAAGGAATTCGAATACGCATGGAATGATGATCAGCGAGATGCGGCGGTACAGCGTCTAAAAGGAGGCGGTAAAGAAGAAAGCGTTGGAATTCAACGATACAAAGGTTTAGGTGAAATGAACGCTGAGCAGTTGTGGGACACTACTTTAAATCCTGAAACACGGACGTTAAGAAAAGTTACGATTGAGAATGCCGCAGAATGCGATCATATTTTTTCGATGCTAATGGGTGATGAGGTAGCTCCCAGACGTGAATTCATAGAAAAGAATGCAAAGTATGCCAGAATAGATATTTAATAACGAAAGCTAGAAAAGCACTTCACTTTATTGGAGGGCACTGAAAAAGGCTTCCTTTTGGGAGTCGACCTTTAAAGCGGCTTGGTAAATTTACTTTTTACCTAGCCGCTTTTTCTATTTTGCTGACTGAGATTGAGAACCGTGTAGTACTGGTAATTAATAGCTGAGGTTGGGTAAAGAATGTTTTCTTTTGTTTTACTGACTTAGCTAGTTAGTTTGATGATTCTTTTCAGATTCACTGTAAAAATCGCCAATGCTCCCTGCATTTGCATATTTCCAATTCCATAAGATATTGCTCGGTGGTAGCCATGAACGTTTTTCAACTCACTGTTCTTTGCTTCAATCTTATACCGATGTTTTGCTTTCTGTTTATAATGATCAGTCTCTTGAAAAGCGATCTGCTGCAAGTGCATGTCTGATTTTATAGTTACCGAATAGGTCTTGGTTTTTGCCCCGCTTTTATAACAATTCTCACTCAATGGACAGGTTTTACATTTTTCAACGTCAAAGTAATAGACCTCTGACTGGTTCTTTCCTCTGTTCTTTTTCCCCTGACGAGCTCGTCGGATGGCCAAGTGGCCGGCGGGACAGACAAACATTCCAGCATCTTTATTATAATCGAACTTCTCTTCTTCCTTTCTTGCACCCTGGGCTATGGCAGGGGTCAGTCTGGCTACGACATTGATGTCCTGCCCGGTCGCTATGGCAAGGTTTTCCTTCCCCGAATAAGCCGCATCCCCAATAATTGTCTCTACTTCAATACCGTTGTTTTGACTAATTTCCAAAAGTCTGGGAAGTTCCGGGCCGTCCCCTTTTTCTCCTGAGGTAACCACAGCGGCCGTGATAATCCGTTCTTCTGTCGATCAGTTCGTTGATCTTGCGAAGAAGATTATCCTTGGGTACGATCAGATCATACAACCCTGAAAACGCACTGAATTTGATTTTTTGTTGTTGGGCTAACATCTAAAGTATTCTTATTTCCACTTTAAAGTACAAATAAAGGAGCAGAAAACATATGCTTTCTACTCCTTTATTACCAGATAAAAACTACCGGACTTTTTCAGTGCCCTCGATTATTTTGAAGGGCTTTTCTGTGCAGGATTGTACCGTAAATAAACTACCGCACTGACCTGTTTACTCGATGTAATTTGAATCAGATGTTCTTTTGAACCATCAAACACTTTTAACGTGGAGGTGTTCGGAGGAATTCGACCTAAGTTCTCCGCATAAAGTATGATCTCATGCAGTTCAGTATCGCGGTTCAGCCGGAGGGTATGAACAGACTTTGCATTTACTATCGGTAAATTCTTTATAAACTGCCGCCTGTTATGGTAAACTGAGATTATATCGCCGTCTTCCCGCAAGTAATCACCAATTTCTAGTTCGATCACATTATTGGTGACTTCAAGCACAATGGGCCGGGCTAGTTTTGTTTGCATAAAAACATTCGGATCGCGGTCGTCCAACAAAAGGTTCGTAAGTAAATTTGGTGGAATATCATCCTGATTATCTTTGCTGAAGCGTTCCAAATACGCTTTTCCAGGATAGCAGGCTATAGTATTTTCTCCAGCTCCGGTAAAGGTGCCGCTCAGGTTTTCTACGCCTTTTTCCTGGGAAAGAGATAATTCTAGGTTTTTAATACAAAGAAACCTGGTTGTATCCGCCGGAATTCTCGAATAAAGGATTTTAAGTTCTTTAATCTTTAGCTCGGAACCTTTAATTACACCAATAAAATCGAGTGCTCCTTCCGCCTTTAACGGGTTGTTTCGATACAAATATGCTTTTCCGCTCACAATGTTTTGGTTTTGGTCTTTCACATGCAATATATACTGCATATTTAGTACCGTAACGTCATATACCTCAGCACGCAAATAACCCGTCCAAATTCCTTTGTAATCCTGAGCAAACAAAGTTGAGCCTGCGAAGAGAAATAAAACAAGTACATGTAATTTTTTCATTTCGACCGATAGCGTTTATTTATTTTTCTTTTTTGGCTTGTATCTAAGATAAACCGCCGCTGTTTTTTCCTTGTCAGAAACTATCATAACACGGTGCCGATTCTCCCCATCAATTAGAATCAACTCTGAAGTATTAGGTGGAACCTGTCCGAGATTTTCAGCATATAATAAAATCTCATGTAATTCAAGCCGGGTATCGAGTTTAAAATTGAGTAAGGCTGGTCTTTTGGCAATACGAATATTCTTCGCAAGCAAGTTTCGGTTTAAGTAGACAGAAACTGTGTCGTTATCCACCTTCATATAATCGACAATCTGGATTTGAAGATCAGGTTGCGTCACGACGATTTCGGTGATTTTTTTAGGTTCAGTATTAAGAAATATGGGACTGAAGTTGGGAATAGGAGGGTTAATGTTGGCTATTAACATGGGCTCAGTAACAACAAGTGAATCTTTGTGATCTTCTAGAAAGTTATTCAACCCTTCAATTGTTCTAGAGAGGATAACTTTCCCCGGGAAACAGGGTTTCGAAAGATCATCTGTTCCAACTCCATTCCACCTCCCTTCAAGGTACTCGAAACTTCCTTCCTTGCGATATGCCAGGACAAATTGCTTTACACAAGCGACCCAGCTAAATGGAACCTTGTCTTCACGAATCCAACCGAGGCTTTCACTCAGATGTATACTATCTTTGGCAATATAACCGGAAAGGCCGAAACGTATTCGGACTGAGTCACCTTCAAAGGCATAAGATTCGCCCCATATAGTTTTCCGCTGGGTTAGTTCCAGCTCAAGATCGTAAAGTTCGCTGTATCCACCGGGAGTCTGTGTTACTTTTCCGATCCACCTTCCCTGAATATTTTGAGAAAATGAGGTTTGGAAACCAAAAAACATTATGATACACACGGAGAGCCATCTCATGCTATAGAAATTTAAATCAAGTTAGTGATTTTTAGTCGATTTATTAAAGGCGGCCGGGTAAAAGTTTTAGTACCAGTTTTTCGTAATTAATCACAGCGCAGTGACTGTAGAGGATATCACCTCCTAATACGCCAATTACTGGCGGTAGATTAAGAGATTCATAAGCTGTGCTAATTGTTGAGAGATCTAAAACTGCTGCTTCAAAGTTTTTCAGTTTAAGCTTTCCGATTTTCAGTCGCGGAAGTACAAAAGTGTAACTTTCCATCGTATTGGTGCCTAAACCCGTTGAAAGTTTTTCCGATTGCTTCAGCTCCTCCGAAGTGATGTATTTTTCGATAGTTGCTTTATCGAGCACCGTTTTCGATGCGCCTGTATCCAATACCGCATTAAATTTTTTCCCGAAAATGACAACTTCCACCAAAAGGTGGAAGCCATCCTCATGAAGATTTATTAGTGCTAATGGAACTGTTATTTTTTTCATCTGTCTCATGGCCAATAGCTCACAGGCCATGGTCTAGTTTGGTCGCAAACAAACAGAGACCAACTTCCCTAAATTAAATTTGAATCGCGCAATACCTGATTCATATTCCGGACTGCGTCAGCGCTTTTTGTAAATTCAGCTTGCTCAACATCAGACAACTTGAAGTCAAGAATTTTTTCCCAACCATTTTTCCCGATTATTACAGGCACTACGAGAGAAATATCCTTCTGTCCGTATTCGCCATCCAGAGCTACACCACAGGATATAAGACGTTTTTCATCTCGTACAATACTTTCAACCATTGCTGCGGTTCCTGCACCTGGAGCATACCATGCAGAAGTACCGATGAGTTTGGTTAATGTAGCTCCTCCCACCATGGTCGAAGAAACTACCTTTTCCTGTTGCTCCTTTGAAAGAAGTTGGGTGACAGGAATACTATTCCAAGTAGCATGGTGAATCAATGGAATCATTGTGGTATCGCCGTGTCCACCAATTACGACTGCATTAAGATCAGCTGGTGAGCATCCTAATTCAACGCTCAGGTAATATTTAAACCTGGCAGAATCCAGTGCTCCACCCATTCCGAGAAT
>NZ_JBKJUM010000088.1:0-3740 GCF_046590655.1 Daejeonella sp. | reverse complement strand
GTCTGAGGTCTGAGGTCTGAGGTCTGAGGTCTGAGGTCTGAGGTCTGAGGTCTGAGGTCTGAGGAAAGGGGTCTGAGGTCTGAGGAAAGGGGTTGTTAAGTTACGATTTTTCCTTTATACGATCTGCATCAGACTTCCGACCTCAGACTTCAGACTTCCGACCTCAGACTTCCGACTTCAGACTTCCGACTTCCGACTTCAGACTTCCGTTCACGTTTTCTGCTTCTTCTTCTTCGCAGCCGGGAATAACACATTATTCAGAATGAGGCGGTAACCAGGTGAATTGGGATGCAGGTTTAGATCCGTAGCAGGGTCACCTACCATATGACGATAGTCTTCCGGATCATGTCCTCCATAAAATGTCCATTGACCCTTACCGAATTCGCCATGGATATATTTTGCCTCGTCCATAGTTTTCGTCTCACCCATAACGAGTACGCTCGGTTTGATAAGGTTTCTTTTGAAAGAGGTTGTCTGACCCATAAAACCCTTGATAACCTTGTCATGATTTTGGGTTAACATGGCCGGCACAATATCCCATTTAGCAGAGAAGTCAAAAAGTGTAAAAAAATCTGACGTGAAAACCGCACCGCTGGTGATGTCAGGCCTGGCATCAATTGTCGAGAATTCATTATTCGACGGATTAAGATCAAGCTTAAAATTATGAAACGCGAAGGTTTGATTGAAATCGAGCTTATTTTGCCCTTGAGGATCTGACCCATCTCCATCGAACATCCTCTCTACAATGTCAGTTCCATTAGCTGCAAGAGCGACATCGAAAGTTTCGGGCCCTGAACACATGGCAAACATAAATCCGCCGCCCGCACAAAACTCCCTTATTGTTTGAGCAACAGCCAGTTTCATTGCGCTTACCTTTTTAAACCCATTCCTTTTAGCAGTTTCTTCCTGAATTTTCACATCCTCTATATACCAGCTGGAATTTTTATAATTACTCCAGAAACGGTTATACTGACCAGTGAAGTCTTCATGATGCAGATGGAGCCAATCGTATTTAGGCAGGTTACCTTTCAAGACTTCATCATCATAGAGTATTTCATAAGGAATTTCTGCATAAGTTAATACCATGGTTACTGCATCATCCCAGGGAAGTTTATTCTTCGGGGAATACACAGCAACCTTTGGAGCCTTTTCGAGCTTAACCATTTCCATATTTACAGAAGGGTCGGTAATCTCATTTAATATAGCGTTCACCCGTGCATCCGGTATTACTTCGTAAGAAACCCCGCGGATTTTACATTCAGATTCTAGTGATTGAGAATATTTTATTAAAAAACTCCCGCCCCGGTAATTGAGAAGCCAATCAGCCTCGAGTCCGTTTTTTAGTATCCAGAAAGTAATGCCGTATGCCTTTAAATGATTTTTCTGCTCCTCATCCATCGGAATAAGAATAGAGGATGCGCGGCATAATACCGTCAGCAGCAGGAAAAGGAGCGTTAATCTTACTGTAAGCATATTTAATAAACGTATTCTATGCTTATAAAGTTATAAAAAGCAGAAGATATTTGAAGAATTTCATCAATTGGCTTAAATAATTAACTTTGTCCTCCATTTGAAAGCAAACATATATGAGCAAAGCAATTATAAAAACCGAGAAAGGTGACATGACCGTCCAGTTTTACGATAAAGATGCACCAAATACAGTAGCGAATTTTTTGAAGTTAGCGAAAGAAGGCTACTATGATGGTGTGACCTTTCACCGCGTGATCAATGATTTTGTAATACAGGGTGGCGATCCTACAGGTACAGGTGCCGGCGGCCCGGGATATCAAATTGATTGCGAACTTACAGGTGATAATCAGTATCATGACAGGGGAGTACTTTCTATGGCTCATGCAGGCCGTAATACAGGCGGATCTCAATTTTTTGTATGTCACAGCCGTAACAATACCTCTCACCTGGATCGTAATCATACTTGTTTTGGTAAGGTTATTGAAAATGTAGATGTTGTTGATAATATCTGTCAGGGCGATAAGATTCTGGGAGTAGAGATAATTGAGGAATAGGTTACAGGTATCAGGCGTCAGGTATCACGAACGACGTACCGTTACGTTTAAATCATTGTTAGTTATGGTTTTAGACAGATCTAACAACTGACAACTAACAACTAACAACTAATTAAAATGAATTTAAGAGGACTTGTATCCGTATCAGGTAAACCAGGCTTATTTAAGCTGATTGGCCAGAATAAATCAGGCTTTATCCTTGAAACCCTTGATGAGCTGAAAAATAAAATTGTTGTGAATATCAGCACTGCAAAAATGGCTTCTTTAGAAGACATCACTGTTTTCGGTGAAAGCGGCGATTTGAAGCTGAGCGATATTTTTGAAAAAATTAAAGCAGCCAAAAATATTCCTGATCCAAAAAGTGCAGATGGTAAGGCGCTGAGTGAGTTTTTTACTGAAGTGGCTCCCGATCATGATGAAGAGCGTGTGTATTCTTCCGACATTAAGAAGATCATTACGTGGTATAATACAATTAGTGTGCTTCCACTATTTACTGAGGCAACTCCGGAACCTTTGGCAGAGGGCTCGGCAACTCCGGCTATTTCTGAAGCAACTAAAAAACATGAAACCGGTGCTAAAGAAAAACCTAAGGCCACAAAAGCCGCTGGTAAGAGTACAACGCGGCTATCTCAGAAATCAAAATAATAATTGCCCCGGGGTAGACAGCCCTGGCCTATTGCCAGGTTTTATTTCCCAAAACTAAATATCCCGTCATATTGTTGGCGTGTAGGTCTGGGGGCACATCGATAAAACAATTTACGTGTGCCATGTATGCTGGCTGAAGGTCCTTGGAAAATGCCGGTCTTTGAGCGTTGTTAGACCGGTGCTATACCCTTGTCAGACCTTTTCTATATCGCTATAAGGTCTCTATAAGGACCCTATAAGGACGGTATATTGTCCTTGTAACCTCTTATCATATCACACAGTTTAACCCAAAAGCACAACTAACCTCTTAACTTAATGACATTGCCCTGCCGGGTTAAAGGTCACGCCCTTTAAGAGACACTATTTACCAATTGTGCCACTATTGTTGCTGGCACACCAAGCCTTCATTAGAATAAATACAAAATCGCAGCTCCAATTAAACTTGCAATAAGGATCATTATCCAAAACTGCCTGCTTTCCTGGCCCTTGTTCCCTGATCTAAATCGATAGTTTCTTTTGTAATCCATAACCCTATTTTTTAATCGTGATGGTACGGCTCGCCCTTAAGTATTGTGTAAGCCCTGTACAACTGCTCGGCGAAGAACAATCGAATCATTTGATGAGAAAAAGTCATTCTCGACAATGAAATTTTTTCATTACTCCGCGCATAAATTTCGTCGCTGAATCCGTAAGGTCCTCCAACTAAAAATACCAGTTGCTGCTGGCCCCCGACCATTTTTTTATTCAAGAGAGCTGAAAACTGCCTGGATGAAAGCTCTTGTCCATTTTCATCCAGAAGAATAACATGGTCAGTGCTGCTAATGTTTTTGAAAATCAGCTCTGCCTCCTTGCTCTTTTGCTGATCGCGCGATAGACTTTTGGTTCCTTTAAGTTCTGGAATCTCGGTGATCTTAAAGGAAATGTAGTGTTTAAGTCTTTTCAAATAGATCTCGATTCCATCCAGCAGATATTTATCTTCAGTTTTACCGATGGTAAGCAAGGTGATTTTCATTACCTCAATATAGTTACATATCCTGATTTTTTGATGACATTGGCGTCAAAATCAACCGC
>NZ_JBKJUM010000077.1:0-7647 GCF_046590655.1 Daejeonella sp. | reverse complement strand
ACACCAATCCAGGAACAATCTATCCCGGTATTACTTTCAGGCAGCAACGATTTTGTCGGATTAGCTCAAACAGGAACCGGTAAAACGGCTGCATTTGGCATCCCCCTTTTAGAATTATTGGATTTTGAAGAAAATTACCCACAAGCACTGATCTTATGTCCAACACGTGAACTCTGTCTGCAGATCACAAGTGACATTAAGAACTACTCCAAAAACATGAAGAACGTTAGCGTTGTTGCTGTTTATGGTGGTGCAAACATTTCAGATCAGTTACGCCAGATCAAACGCGGTGTGCAGATTGTAGTAGCTACTCCCGGCCGTATGCTGGACATTATCAACCGTAAAGCGATTGACTTTACCCAGGTGCAATTTGTTGTTCTGGACGAAGCCGATGAAATGCTGAATATGGGCTTCCAGGAAGACATCGACAGCATTTTGTCAACTACACCTGAGGATAAAAAGACATGGTTATTTTCTGCTACCATGCCAACCGAAGTCCGTCGTATCGCAAAAAAATACATGACGGATCCCTTCGAACTAACGATGGGTACCAAAAATACCGGAAATGTCAACATTGAGCATGAATATTATATTGTAAAAGCACGCGATAAATACGCTGCCTTTAAACGTATTGTTGATTTCAATCCTGAGATCTTTGGTATCGTATTCTGCCGTACAAAAATTGAGACCCAGGAAATAGCTGAATCCTTAATGAAGGATGGTTATAATGCAGATGCTCTTCATGGCGACTTATCTCAACAGCAGCGTGATAAGGTAATGAAACGTTATCGAGATCGCAGCCTTCAATTATTGATAGCTACTGACGTTGCAGCCCGGGGAATTGACGTTAATGACGTAACTCACGTAATTAACTATTCACTTCCCGATGAGATTGAAAATTATACACACCGAAGCGGACGAACGGGACGCGCTGGTAAAACGGGTATATCGATCGCTATTATTAACTCTAAAGAACTCGGAAAAATCCGTCATATCGAACGTACAATTGGGAAGCAATTTACAAAAGCGGAAATCCCAAGCGGCTTTGATGTGTGTGAAAAGCAATTATTTGCATTAATCCATAAAGTTCATAATGTTGAAGTTAATGAGGCTCAGATCGAACAATACATTCCGCGTATTATGGATGAGTTTAAGGATCTTGACAAAGAGCAGATCATTAAAAGATTTGCTTCTCTTGAATTCAATCGCTTCCTCGAATACTATTCCAAAGCACCTGATCTTAATATATCCAGTGATGACCGTGGTTTTGAACGTGATCGCGGAGAACGAGGTGATCGTCCGGATCGCGGAGCGAGATCTAGTGCAGGTTATACCCGCTTATTTATGAACCTGGGTTCGGTAGATGATTTCACGCGTGGCGACATGCTTGGTTTTATTTGCAACAATACCAAGATCAGTGGAAAAAGCGTGGGCAAAATTGACCTGAAAGGTGTATTTACATTCTTTGAAGTGGAAGATGCTGAAGTAAATAAAGTTATCGAAGGTTTCAAGACCGTTGATTTTCAAGGCAGAAGCGTACGGATAGAAATGGCCGGCGATCGTGAGGGTGGCAGTGAACGCGGCGGGTCTGAAGGTGGATACCGTGGGAATTCACCTCGTCGTGAAGGCGGTGGTGGATATCGTGGCGGAAACAGTGGTGGCGGACGCCGTGAAGGCGGAAGTTCGGGCGGCGGTTTTCGTGATTTCTCAGGAAAACGTCGTGAAGATCGTGGCGGAAGCAGTTCCCCATCCCCTCGTCGCGAAGGCGGAGGTGGTGATCGCCGCAGAAGAAATTAAACAAAAAAACTCCTGAGAAATCAGGAGTTTTTTTGTTTAAACGTGATTATCCTATTTATTAACGGCAGTAATAATATCAGCGACCTTGCTATTCTGACCGAAATACTTAATTAGTTTCAGGTTAGTGCCGTAGACATAAGTCGCCGGAAATTGAATTGGCCGGAATCTGACTATAAACTGCCGATTCAAATCCCTCAATAGAGTCACATTCACCCTTCCATTCATCTTCGGAGCAAATTTTTTCATGAAAGATTGTATTGCAGCAACATTATCCATCGATATCAGGTAAAACTCCGCCGTTTTAAAATTGTCAATCTTCTCAGAAATAGCTTTCAGTTCGTTCTGACAATGATCGCACGAAACGTCAAAGAAAACAATAACGATCTTCTTATTTTTCGCTAAATCCTTCCGGGAAAAAGCTTGCCCATTGAATTTATTAAATGTAAAATCAGGGACGATCTGTGCTGGGCCACTTTGAGCGTAAGTTGCTGAAATCATCCCCAAAAAAATCAATGAGCAGTAAAGAAACTTTCTCATCAACAAATGGTTTTTACAGAGTGTTGAATTCATTAGTATATAATTTAAAATTTAAAAGAATTGCAATTTAGCATAAAATCAAGATGGAGCCAATACACTCCCCGTTTAAACTGATTTTTAAGAACGATGAAAGGCAGTTTGGTAACTAAGGCATAGTATATCCAGAGGATACTTGCTCAGGAACTGCAGGACAAAACATCCGGCTTAGCCTGACGTTATAATTTAAGTCTTTCCACGACTTTATCCCCCACCTTTTGCCCCTGAACGACACCCTCATTAACACTAAAAATATAATGAATGCCCCCATAAACCCGGCTGATGGAGGCCTCGTCTGATGCCTGCTTAAACGATTTAAAGTCCCGTTTCATCCCAATGTACCTGAGATCGCTGGTATCCTGAAAGGCGAAATTCTCTCCAAATATTTTAGTCAGAACGGTAGAAGCTGCCCGGGTTATGGTACTGTGCCCGCTCGGATATTCCGGAAAAGGTGGTGTTTGGAGCATGGGCATCCAATTATTGTCCAGGAGTTCATTAATCACAGTAACTGGCCGTACCGTGTTATATTTATATTTCAAGTTCCAGCAAGAGATAAAAGCATCATACAATGCAACTGCTGTCACCGCATATACCTGTGCTACCTTAACTTCATCGGCTTTCGTCTTTCTTGAGGCAATAGCTGCTATACCCATCCAATGTCCGCCCGGAGTTATTTTCTTATTTGCAAACATCATATGACCGGAATGTTCCATAACAAATGGGTTGTCATCCCAAAACCTCGCAATATCTTTTTGCTCTTGTGTTAAATTTTGCGTCAGCTTATAAAGCCCGCTAACTTCTTTAAAATAAACGCTGTTAGTATCGGTAGAAAAATTGGGTGGTTTGGGTAATTCAATAGTCAATGCCGTTGAATCGATCACAAGGGGTTCCATAGTTCCCCAGCACCATTCGACGCCATCCATATAGTCGGGAGGTGTCGGGCGCCACTGTCCAGATTCCTGATTACCTATAAACTTGGCTTTACCCCTGCTGATTCTATAGTTATCGATTGCGGCTCTGGCTAATACTACGTTCCCAACTGAGTCTCCAAAAGCAACCGACCGCTCATATACATCAGGATCCAGGGAGTTCTGAAACTGGGTATATACCTTGTTTTCATACGCCTTAAGCGAATCTATAGAGAAAACAACCTTGTGTACCACGGTAAAAAAGGCCCGTGTAGCTGCAAGTGTAAAATCATAATTTTTACCCTGTTCTGGCTCGGGGAATTTAGAGAATTTTTTTAATTTGGATGCAATAGAGGGCGTCCCCGGCTTATCAAAACGCATCGCCTCAAAAGATGCCAGGGAAGAATAAGCGTATATCCGGCTGGCGACTGGCGGAGTAAACACATCATATATAATAACTTGAGTAAGCTGATCCTGATTCTGATGTAATATTTCGGTATCTGACAGGTGATCAACTTTATCTTTTGTACATGCTAAAGCAGCAAACAAGTTGATGAGAAATATAATATGTAAACTTCTATACTTCATAGACTTAATTAAATAATTTACAGAGTACACATGAACCCTTATAATACCTTGCGGCTTTCACTTTTGGTATTTGTAACGACAACCGAAATCACATTGTTATCCAGCGTTAAAAATCTTCCCGACTGCGATAAAAAGGAAGAGCCATAAGGAATCTCACGTTTTTGAGTTTTTCCATTCCTGAATTTAATGACCGCACTAACATCATCAGCCCGGACAGGAACATTCTTTTTTCCCGCCTTTAAAGAGTAAACTTTTAAATTTCCCCTGTTCTGGCTTGCTGCTAATAAATATTTCCCATCCGAGCTTTTAAGCTTGACAATAGCTTTTCCGTTACCCGGAATAAATATTCCGCTTTCCAATATAGAAAGACTTTTGAAATTGCCTTTGCCGTCACCTTTGAGCACCAGGCCGTTTAAAGCATCGTACCTGCCAACAGATACTTCGGTGCCATAATCGTTTCCATTAACAACAATGTCCAGGTTACCATCACCAGTAAAATCATCAACCAGGATACCATTTAGAACTGACACCTGAGCTTCCATAGGTAAAGGTTTTATACTAAACTTCCCTTTACCTAAATTCTCAATATAACTGGATTGGAAATAATTTGCTTTCAATTTTAGTGCACCAGATACTTGTTCAGGGGTGAAAATATCATCCATATTGGCAACAGCAAAAGATTTATAATTCTGGAACTTTATTCTGGTACCAATGATTTGCTTAATCATGTCGTCCCGGGTATGAGCCGGAAACTCCTTTTTCTCACCCGTTTGATCGGGCAGAAATAAAAAAGGAATGGCATCATAACTACCATTATTATCAAGGTCATTAGCTATAATAGACACGGGATAATTATCACTCCCCTTATAAAAAGAATTTTGTCCAAGGTTACCCACAACATAATCTATATCACCATCATTATCAAAATCGCCGGGAGCGATAGTATTCCACCATCCCACTTTATCACTAATTCCCGTGCTTGTACTTACGTTTTTAAAGACACCCTTTTCATTCTTCAGTAAAGTTACTGGCATCCATTCTCCTGCTAATATCAGATCCTGCCAGCCATCATTGTCGAAATCGGTAAATACCGCATCACATACAAGGCCAATATTTACAAGATCCCGGGCAATATTTTTAGTAACATCAGTAAATTTAGGCTCCCCCTTCCGACTATCATTCCTGAAGATAAAGCTTGAAACGGGCTTGGGATAATTCCATGGGTCTACCCGACCTGCGACAAACAAATCCAGGTCACCATCTTTATCGTAGTCAATTGCCCTTACACATAATTTACTGGTAAAGTTTTGGGGTAAAGCAGTTTCATCCAATTTGAAATTTGCTTTTCCATCGTTAACATACAACTTGTCCTGATACACACTGGTATTTCTTTCGTTCTCATAGCCACCACTGGCAGCATATAAATCAAGATCTCCGTCTCCGTCTGCATCAAATAACAGAAGCCCCAAATCTTCCCAACGTTTATTATGAATATCGGCGTTTTGTATAAGCGCTTTCTGTACAAAGCGTCCATTTGCTTTTTGCAAGAAGATCTGGGCACTAAAAGAAAAAGATCCGCCACTAATGATATCGTCAAGTCCATCGTTGTCTATATCCCCTACTGCTAAAGCAGGCCCATATTCAGAAAATTTATGAGGCAATAATTTCTGAATATTAAAATCCACAAAATCCATTTCTTTCTGAAGATGATTTATATCTACAGAATCCGTAACTTCTCTAAACAAATTACTAGTTGCAAAAATCTTTTTTTGAAAAGAATAAGTGTCATTGGCTCGTGCTATATCGGCTGATATCAACTGATTTACTTTTACATCCTGCATAATCTGCACTTTCCCATTTGGCCATTTTATTAGCACGGAATCAATTGTACTTATATTTCCTAAACCAAAATGAGCAACATTTTGCATGGAAGATAAATATCCTCTATAAGGTGTACTTTCCCAAACCTGCTGCTTGCCATGATCGTAATATATTTCAACTAAAGTACCCACACCTTTTCTATTCAACCTGTCTCCGGAAAACCCAATCTTCAGGTAGTGATTGTCTTTAGTTTCTTCTTGAGTATTATTACGATACAGGAATGCTTCGTCATTGATATTGTTCAATACCACGTCCAAATCACCATCATTGTCAAGATCCGCATAGACAGCTCCATTAGAAAAAGATGGATCATTAAACCCCCAGTCTTTTGAAACATTCGCGAAGGTTAAATTACCTTTGTTTTGAAAGGCATAATTAGGAATTTTGACCTCCGGAATTTGAGCCAATAGTTCTGCCTTAGTTGCAATACTATATGCAGTATTCCGAAAAGTTATGAAATCGTGATCTGTAACATCTTTAGGAAAGCCATTCGTAACAAAAATATCCCGGAAGCCATCATTATCAAAATCCGCTACCACGGGTGCCCAGCTCCAATCAGTCTCAGCCACCCCTGCAAAATATGAAAGTTCACTAAAAATAGGATCGCCGATGGAATCATTCTGATTTATCCGGGGTCCCTGATTGATCTGAAGCATATTCCTGACATATTGATACTGATATTTCAGCTGTTCAATATTTTGATAGGTCTGGTAGTTATTACCATTCGTCATCATTTTTTTCCGGTAGTTATCTTCCGGATTCATATCCAGTTCTACCAGATCAGCGAGGCCGTCGTTATTGATATCTATTATATCAGACCCCATTGCATTAGCAGCGCCATGCTTAAAATAGGATGCCAGCTTATCGGTAAATGTGCCATCGCGGTTATTTATATAAAGCACATTATTCGACAAATAGTCATTGGCAACATAGACATCTTTCCATCCATCCTTATTTATATCCGCAACGGATACACTATGCCCATAACCTTCAATTAATATCCCTGCCGCCTTTGAAATATCTGCAAACACAGGATGACCCAATTTTTCATTCGGATCGTTACGATATAGTCTGCCAGTACTAGGATGTTCACCATTTAATAAACGCGGTCGGAATCTGTTTGGGTAATCCCCATCTATGATTTCATTGACAACAATAAAAACATCCAGATCCCCGTCATTATCATAATCAAAGAAATTTGCCATAGTTGAGTGCGTAGTATCATTCAAACCATATTCAGCCCCCATCTCTTTAAAAATTGGTATGCCTTTCTTATTCAAACCCTGATTGACATACAATAAGTTCTCCCGTTCTTTCGCTTTTTTCTTGATAGAGGCGCAGACATATATATCATCCCATCCGTCATTATTGATATCCACAACGGATACCCCGCGTCCCCATCTACCCTCACCATTTACTTTGGCTTCTTCTGTAATATCTTTAAACGTAAAATCTCCTTTATTAAGATATAATTTATTGCTAACCATGTTACCGGTGAAGTAAATGTCTTGTAATCCATCTTTATTAAAATCACCGATACCAACACCTCCACCATTATATACATTGGCAAAATCAAGCACATTAATCGAATCGGTTTGATTGATTGTATTATTGAAATGAATACCGCTCTTGTCTGAACTGATTCTTTCGAATAAAGTGTTGGAATTTCTGCAGGAAGCAAAAAATAGGAAAAGAACAGAATAAAAAGCGAATCTGACCATAGTCAATAGAAAATGCAAAACTCTAAGATATATAAAAAAAGGGCAGAAAATTTCTGCCCTTTTTATTAAGAAAATTAGTTTAATTAATAACCAGGATTTTGCTTTAGCGTTCCCCCACTTAAATCAATTTGATTTCTTGGAATTGGAAAGTATTCGCTTTTCCCTTTAGTGAAAGATGC
>NZ_JBKJUM010000002.1:0-10738 GCF_046590655.1 Daejeonella sp. | reverse complement strand
TCAAAATAATAATCACGATCAAAAACAGCCCGGGTTGCCGCATAAGCACCCATCAGGGCAATAGTTGCGTCTTCCTCAGTTTTCCAGAAAGCTTCCGTAGCCAGAGCTGTAGTCGGTTCCTGGTCAAGAAGACTTTTCTTGCAGGAGCTTTGGAATATCATCAATCCAGCGACAAGGGTTATGAGTGAAATTTTTGTATTTAGTTTCATTTCAATTATATTTTTTGGCTTGTACATGAATTTTAACAGCTTTTAAAACGTAAGATTGACAGCAACAGAATAAGATTTGTTAATGGGATAGAGATTGTTGTCGTCCGTCTGTTTTTCCGGATCAAGGCCCCTGAAGGAAGTAATGGTCCCGAGATTTTCTGCCGATCCTACAATTCTTAGATTACTTGCGCCCACGCGTTTAAGTAATTTGGAAGGCACGGTATAACCCACCTGAATATTCTTTAAACGCAGATAAGACATATCATCCAGCCAGAATGTGGTGGTTTCCCGATTAGCGCCATTTCCGCCCAGACGGGGCCATGCACCGTTACGGTTCTCAACAGACCATGGGTTATTTAAATGATCAACGGTGGAAGCATAGCGCGAATTACCAAAGTTCATGTTATTGTAAGCGTTAATCCAGTAATCCTTGCGGCCTGTAGCGCCCGACAATAGTACAGAAAGGTCCAGGCCTTTCCAGGCGACGTTTCCGTTAAAGGCAAAGTAAGTGGTAGGGCGGTCTTCCTGCAGGCCGTCGTACGCTTTCCTGTCGTTACCGTCAATACGGCCATCCCCGTTTAAATCCTGGCGAAGAATATCTCCCGGTGAGGCCCCTTGTGGAGTAGCATTATATACATCCTGCCAGGTTTGCGCGATGCCTTTGTCCTGGTAGGCGTATACAAAACGGTAAGGCATATTCAGGAAGGTACTGCCGCGACCTAAAAACTGGTTCCATTTTTCCAGGTTCGTTCTGTTGTAGGAAGCATTTACATTTATCCCGTAAAGGAAGTTGCCGGCTTTATCTTTCCATCCCAGGTCTAATTCCACACCCTGATTTCTCAGGTTACCAATATTGGTTCTGGGAGGAGGGCTGTAAGCACCGGTAAGAAGAATAGAAAACTCAGAAGGCCGGTTCATTCCGGTGGTTAAGCGATTGTAGTAATCTAAGGTTGCGCTTAATCTACTGTTCATAAAGGTCAGATCCAGACCCGAATTGAACACGGTAGTGGTCTCCCAGGAAAGGAAAGGATTAATTAATTTGCTATTTACGAATCCTTTCTGAACGTTCGACCCTGTTACATAGTTTAAGTTATTGAGTGTTTGCTGCTGTTCAAAGCGTCCCACGCCACTATTGTTTCCCAGGCTTCCATAACTTAACCTTAGCTTACCGCTGTTCATGAATTTATTGGTGAACTTATTAATGAAACCCTCCTCGGTAAAACGCCATCCGAAACCTGCCGAAGGAAAGTAGCCATACTGACTTCCTTCAACAAATTTCGAAGACCCGTCTGCCCGTATGCTCGCTTCAAACAGATACTTATTAAATGCGGTATAGTTTATCCGGGTGATGTAAGATCGCAAGCCTTCCGTACTGGAATTTCCGCCGGTTGACTGAATATCTGTGAGCGCAGCGTCAACTTCCCTTAAAGAAGGGTGTAAGCGGTCGTTCCTGGAGCTGCTCTGAAAACGATCTTTCCAGTATTCTTCACTATAAACCAATAAGCCACTCAGGTTATGGTTTTTCCCAAAACTTCTCGTGTAGTTTATACTCCCGTTCAGTAAAGTCTTGAACCCTGTGTTGGTTTGATTGGAAACGCCAGCATTTGCGCCGACATATATCCGGCTACCGAAAGAGGAGCTCTGGAAATTATACGCCTGATTAGGAGTAGGGGCATTCAAGCGAAACTGGTTATAATAAGTAAGCGCATAATCGACACGGGCTGTCAGTCCTTTTATAGGCGTCCAGTCGTAATAAACATTGCTGTTTACCTCCTGGCGATTGGTTTGGTTCTGGTTATTAACATACAGCGTATACGGATTGTATGCCTGAGGATCTTCACCATAAGCCATAACTCCACCGAAATAGCCTGTTTTAGGATCATAAGGCAAGATGCCTGCAATAGCAAACTGCATATCCGTGCCTGCGGTATTTCCAGGGTCTGGATCGGTAAACCCTTCCGATAATGCAAAAGTAAAATCAGACCAGTTACCGTTAAACCGTATACCCACGTTCATATTACTCTTTACCTTTGAGTCGAAATTGAAACGCCCATTGTACTGCTTATAATCGTTATTGATCTGCAATCCCTTTTCATCTTTCATTCCAACGGAAGCGAAGAAATTAGATGCGTCATTTCCGCCGGATGCGGATACGTTATGATTTTGAAAGGTGCCATTTCTCAAGATTACATCCCACCAATCGGTATTGGGATATCTCAGCGGATCAACCATTCCCAGTGCCATCCATTGATCGATGGTTCCATTTCTGAAGGTCTGGTTGCCCGGAAGTGTATTTACTGCAGCCCTTTGCTGGTGAAGAGTTAAAGCTCTTGGGTAATCGGCCATAAACTCCATAGCCCGGGTTGGTACGGTGAGGGAGGTGTTGCCGGTATAATTAAGGGTCGTTTTATTTTGCCCTTTACCGGTCTTGGTAGTGATCAGGATAACCCCATTGGCAGCCCTGGAACCATAAACAGCGGCAGATGTCGCATCCTTTAATACAGAAATCGTTTCAATATCATTGATGTTTATTCTATTAATATCCACATCCGGCATTCCGTCGACAACCACCAGCGGGCTGGCATTATTTACGGTGCCTAAACCTCTGATGATTAAACTGGCTTCGTTATTACCCGCCATACCTGAAGACTGTACAGCCGCGAGGCCCGGTACCAGTCCCGTTAATCCGGATGAAATATTAGGCAGGGCTCTGCTGGTAAGCTTCTCATCAACGGTAACGGTAGCAACAGCTCCGACCAGATTGACTTTTTTCTGCTTTCCATATCCGATAACCACAACTTCACCCAATAAGGCGGCATCTTCGAGAAGTGTCACATTAATGACCGTCTGATTGTTAACAGCAATATCCTGGCTAGTGTACCCTATGGATGAAAACACCAGGGTACTGTTGGGATCGGTTAAGGTCAATGTATAATTACCATTGACATCCGTACTGACGCCCTGGGAAGTGCCTTTAACTTTAACACTTGCCCCAATAAGCATTTCGCCTTTAGCATCTTTGACCTGCCCTCTCACCACGATATCAGCACGGTTCACTGAAGTGGGAAAAGGCATGGACGAAGAATTCGAATCTTCATTAAAGCCCCCTGCGCTAACTTGCAGGGATGCAGCAATGATTATCAGGGTGGTAAGACGCATGATAGGCCCTATTTTATGGGAACCAGGTGCACGCAATTTAAGTAAATGATTTTTATGCATTTGCTGAGTTTGGTTTAGCAAATTACCTTCAAACCGAGGTATTTGCTGATGAATGTTTGAGATTTTAGAATTGATTGCCCAACATGTACCAGGAATGCGATTGCATATCTGGTTTTTAGCTTCAGCCTTTCGTTCGTAGAATTTTAGTCATAGTTATAGGTTAAGATTGATACTTAGTTTGAGATTGTATTTCCTGTCTGATAAGCCATTAATGATTATTTAAATATATAAAAAAAATTTCGGAGGTCTGAGGTCGGAAGTCTGAGGTCTGAGGATTTAGCCGGACAATACGCCCAGGACCCCGTCGGGGGAGAGACGCAGTCTTAATCCCTCCAACCTCTGACTTCAGTTAATCCCGACATTTTTTCCTCATTCCTCAATCCCGTTTCAAAAAATAATCGTACTTAGCGTATATGAATAAAACGGCGATTGTACTTTTTGCAAGTTCACCTGAGTTTGAAGCCCGGTCAAAAAGTTTTTCCCCTTATTCATCACAGAAGGCTACTCAGCAGATCTCCAGAGTTATTACTCAACATTTTTATCGGTTAGCTCAACAAAGTTCGGCTGATACTTTTCTGATTGATTCAGTTCAACAACAAGGAAATAACTTTGCAGAGCGTATCACCAATACGTTTAATCTTACTTTTGCAAAAGGTTATGAAAATGTAATTTGTATAGGAAATGATTGTCCTTCGTTAACTTTAAACCTGCTGGAAAACGCCATTACGCAGGTTGAGAGCAGGAAAATTGTTTTAGGCCCCACAAAAGATGGGGGCGCTTATCTAATTGCCATACCAAAAAGCCTGTTCAATGCTTCGGCCTTTGAACAGATTAAATGGCAAAGCAGTCAAACGTATCATAATCTGAAAAATGTTTTCCAGTCCGTTAATGCAGAAATTCTTGAAACGGAGATTTTATCGGATATTAATAAGCCGGAAGATATTTTAAACTCTGATAATAGCACATTCATTATAAAATTATTAAATCAGTTAATCAACAATTTTGCAATTATATTCGTTCAAAAGGCTTGTCGACTTATATTAAATTACCATAAGGCTGACACCCCATCTTTAAGAGGCCCCCCCGCTTTGTCTATTTAAGAATCTTTTTCAGTTTCCAATTCCCAATCATCTGTTTTATTTATTTATTTTCTTAAACACTCAATGAAAAGAATTTTACTTTCCATACTCGTTATGGTATTGTCTGCTTATAGTTATGCACAAACTGCTTTAGATATAACACTTAATAATACGGATAATCAAGCTATACCAGGTTTGGAAGTTGCTGTTTACAACAACAGCTCAAAAGCAATTCAAAGAATTTCTACAAACAATGCCGGCGTAGCATCTTTTGCCGGCTTATCTGCAGGTACATATGAAATCCGAATAAGAGCGTCTATAAATTACAATGCCCTAACTTCAACAGTAATTCTGGACAACACCGGAGATTCAAAAAGCGTAGTTTTACGTTTAAGCAGAAAAGCGGGTTATCAATTAGATGAGGTAGCCATTACCGAAAACAGTAGCCAGTCAGTAAAAATAAACAGAACCGATGCTGCGGTGGCTTCTTATATTACCAAAGCGCAAATACAAACGTTACCCATTGAGGGGCGAGACGTAACCAAGAGTTTATATCGTTTACCGAATTTAACGATTTCTTCTATGGGTTATAATGAGGCCCCAACTATCGCTATAAATGGTTTAAGCGGGATCTACACCAATTATACCATTGATGGGCTGGACAATAACGAACGTTTCTTAGGTAATTCGAAATTTAACACACCCTTTGGTTTCACAGAAAGCATTTCGGTTTTAACGAATAATTATTCTGTTGAATTTGGTAATACCAGCAACGGAATCGTCAATGTAGAAACGCGTTCTGGTTCAAATGATTTGACTGCTGAAGTTTTTTACCTGACCCGCCCGGGTTCGGTTATAGACAGTAAATCGGCATTTGCCAGTTTAGATTTATATGGAAATCCTGTTAAAGATGGTTTTCAACGTCAGCAGTTAGGTGTGGGTATTGGTGGAGCTTTAAAAAAGGATAAAACGTTTTTTTATTTTAATTTGGAGCGGACCAATGATATTAAAGACAACCTTTTGAATGTTCCGGAATTAGGGGTTAATGAAGCTATCCGGGGAAAAAATTTCTTTACCTATGCTTCCGTGAAATTAGACCAAAACTGGAATAAAAATTTCCATAGCAGTTTAAGGGTAAACGTGGGTTCGTTTGATGTGGATGCTCAAGGCGGTGGTTTAATTGGAGGTACTAATTTTCCATCCTCAGGTTCAACTCAGAAAAACAGAACCTATTTAATTGCTTTAAAAAATGACTACACTATTTCATCAAGGCTGAAAGCAGAAACCAATTTTCAATCATCGTTTTTTAGATGGAATTACAGAGACCGACCAAACATTGGTAAACCGGGTGCTATTGTACAAGATCCGACCGGCAGAAACATAGCCACCATAGGTTCCATTGATTATATTTTTGATGATGATGAATATACCAATCAACTGCAGCAAAAGTTCAGATATACTTTAGGCAAACATAATTTACTAGGCGGAGCGGAATTTACAACCTCTGATTTTAAATTATTAGGTGCTGGTAATTCTTATGGCTTTTATACTGTAAGATTAAATGCACAGCAATTAGCTGATTTAAAAAATAGAAATATTGGCTCAGCACTCGATATTCAAGATATACCAGGTGATGTACAGGTTATTAGATACCAGGTAGACTTAGATCAGTCGGTCTTTGGCGAACGCCAGAACGTTTTCAATATATATGCTGAAGACAATTTTAAAGTGAATGAACAGTTGGATTTAAACTTAGGCGTTCGTTATGACTATGACAATTTATCGCTTGCTGGCGACACTAAAGGTGATCGGAATAATATTGGTCCGAGAGCTAGTTTTAATTATAAATTGGATGATAGAAATGTAATCAGAGGTGGTGCCGGCAGGTTTTATGATAAAATAAAATACTCAGTAACCAGTGATAACCTGCAGTTCAGTAACAACTCAGCTAATTTCAAAAGACAGTTAGCAGAATTACAGCGATTAGGAATTTTAGACCCCAGGGCAGATTTAAACAGAATTACAAATGCAGGTAATTTGAGAGCTGTTTATGCGGATGCCACCCCGGCAAACAACCCTGCTTATCTAAAAGGTCCGGCTGCTGAATCTGCTCAGGGAAGACGAGGTGACCAATCAAATGCCAACTTTAGAATTAAAAACCCGAATGGATACGATAACCCGTACTCCGATCAGTATAGTCTGGGTTTTCAACGAAAAGTAAATGAAAACATTTTATTTTTCATTGATTTAGTTCATACCAGAACGAATGATTTGTTCAGGATAAGAAACTTAAACGCCCCATCAACAGCTTTTAAGCTTCCGGCAAATGCACCTGCACAATCTGCGAAAGACCCTAACCTGGCGAACCTGGATAGACCAGTTCCTATTGTCACTGTGGGTGGTCAGTTTAGAGCAAAAATTGGAACCGAGCAAATTGGGGGTATTGCGCGGGATGTTTTCATGACAGAGACGGACGGAAAAGCCAGATATACAGCTGCAAATTTTTCTATGGTGAAAGTAAAAGGGGCTAATGATTTCTTTTCATACCGTTTTTCTTACTCTTTATCAAAAATAATGAATGATACAGAGGGTATTAATGTCAGGGCGCAGGATGCAAATAATTGGGCTAATGAATATGCATTTGGCGACAATGATAGAACCCATGTTATTAATGCACTATTTACCTGGTATCCGGTTAAAAATTTAACCGTTACTCCTGCAATGCTTTTCCAAAGCGGGCAGCCTATCACCTATTACGCAAATAGTTCATCTTATAATTTTGTAAACGCTGCAGGAACACGGATTAATACCGGTGACTTAAATGGAAATGGAGAAACTCCAGGATTTTCAAGTGATCTACAGCCCGGTGAAACCAGGAATAACGGAAGATTACCCAGTGCAACCAACTTTGATTTCTCTGCAAAATACCGATTGGATCTGAAAAACAAATCAGGAATTGAGTTCTCTGCTGATATATATAATCTTTTAAACTCGACTAATTTAACAGGTTTTGCATCCACTAGAGGAGCAAGTAATCAAGTGCAGATTGGAGCGAGGAGTGCCAATAATTTAAACATAAGAGCTTCAGGTCCACCGCGTCAGTTTCAATTTGGGATGAGATATGTATTAGGTAATTTTTAGTTATGCATTTAGATAAAACTCAGTTATCAGACCTGGCGAATTATCTGCAACACCATGAGCTGATAAATGCTCATGATGTTGTAGTATATGCAGAGAAACCTGGCGAAGGCAACATGAATTACACCTTGAGGGTGCGAACAAAAAACGGTCAATCTCTTGTCACAAAACAAGCAAGGCCTTATGTAGAAAAGTATCCCAGCATCCCTGCGCCTGAAGAACGCATATTGGTAGAGAGTGAGTTTTATAAAACTATTGCTGATAATGATTTTCTAAGAGCCCATACACCTGAAATCCTGCTGACAGATAAAGAAAATTACATTTTAGTGATGGAAGATTTAGGGACTGCCAGTGACTATACCCTGCTCTATAAAAAAGGAAACAATCTCTCTGTTTCAGATGCTGAATTGTGTGCGGCGTTTATTCATCAGCTTCATAGCAATTACAAAAACAAAGGCAAGGATTTGTTGATGGATAACAGCAAGTTAAAAGCATTAAATCACGAACATATTTTTGTTTATCCTTTTTTAGGTGATAATGGATTTGATTTAGATCTGATTACTCCGGGACTTCAGGCCTCGTCTATGCCTTACAAAAATGATAATAAATTAAAAGAACTGTTGAACAGTCTGGGTGAAACATATTTAAGTACTAAGGATACTTTATTGCATGGTGATTACTATCCGGGGAGTTGGTTGAATACCGAAAAGGGGCTGGTAGTAATAGATCCTGAATTTGCATTTTATGGTAAAGCGGAGTTCGATTTAGGCGTTTTGTTTGCTCACTTATATTTGGCACAACAGCCTGATGAAGTATTCAAAACTATTGACGCAAATTATTTAAGAGAGGATAGTTTCGACGAAGCCCTGTTTAACGCATTTACCGGTGTGGAAATAATGCGTAGAATTATAGGTTTAGCGCAATTGCCATTGGAATTAAACTTAAAGGAAAAGGAAGAGCTGCTACAAGAGGCTTATAATCTAATCAGTTAGTTCATGGAAAATAACGTAAAAAGAATATGGTTTGATACCGACATCATGATTGGTTTGCCAGAAAGGGCACCTAGAGAAGTGGACGACGGTATTACTTTAATGATGGCCTTACGGCAAAAAAATATAGAAATAGCGGGTATAAGCATCATCACGAATGCCGATTATGGTTATGAGGTAACACAAAAACTTCTAAAATGGTATCATGAAGGTGAACCAATTCCTGTGTTTAAAGGTTCTGATCTGGCAAATGATGTAGGGACAGAGAATGATGCTACTCTGGCATTAGCTGATGCGTTGCGAAAAGAAAAATTAAGCATCCTGGCATTAGGCCCAATGACAAACGTGGCTACGGTGTTAAAGAACCACCCCGAACTGGCCAGCCAAATTGAAGAGATCGCTTTTTGTATTGGAAGAACCGCCGATTTTGAGTTTAAGCCAGGTTTAGAAACATTAATTGTTAGCGATTATAATTTTGATAAAGATGTAGTTTCCATGAAAGTGATCTTAGACACGGATATCCCTCTGGTGTACTCTGGTTTTGAAGCCAGCTGTTCGCTGTTTTTAGGCACTATTGATTTTGACAGACTCAATAATAATGGACATGAAGGCGATCAATGGGTTTATGAGAAATTAAAACATTGGAGCGAGAGGGGAAAGGGGCTTTTTGGGGTCGAAGGATTTATCCCTTATGATGTAACACCACTGGGCTATTTTACGCATCCCGGCTACTTTAAGTGCCATGAGAATATCCCGACACAAATAAACGTAAAATCTAATTATTCGCCCAGAGATCCACGAACAGAAAAGGAATATCTGGAGGTTTCGTATGAGTTTAAATCAGAGAGGAAAGTAAAATTTGTTTACAAAACTCTACCGGGGTTTGAAGAAGAAGTGATCAAAAGCCTTTTGAGGAGGGATAATTAGTTTGAACTTCAGCTGCATTGCTAATAATTTAAACTTTATTTTCCATTTAAGGCACAATTGTAAGGTAAGTAGGTGACGGTTGTGCTTGCGTTCAAAGGTGTTTCAGAGTATCTATTCATCCAATTAATTAAAGTTGTGGTATCAGTAAATTCATTAGAAAAATCATCCCAATACCAATGAAACAGGCTGGAAACTCCAATGGGTGTATCGGTTAAACTATTTTTATCCGGGTCGTTTATAAAATCACTGGTTTGATCCTCCAGCTGTTCTTCTAACTTATCGGCAATAAATGCTTCGTTTCTAAATTTAGGACAAGAAAATGAAGCACAAACTATGGAGAAATGGATACGAGGTTCGTGAAACTGTTTTCTGAGGATTTCATGTTCAATTTTATCAAGGGTGAATTCTTCAGAACCAATTTTAAAAAAGGGTATCTTCCAGGGAGAGGGTTCGGTTTTAATATCTTTAATTGAGGCTACACCGTAATTATTTAAAATGAGTTTTACGGTAAAAGCATTATAAGCGTTAATCCAATAGGCTAACTTTTGCTTAACAGTCCAATTGGACAATGGTATTTGAAAGCTCAACAAAGCAAGGTATTCATCTAATTTAACTTCATTATTTTTAAACCCATTATAATCTACAAACCCATTTTTAGAAACACAAATCTTTACCAAATCGTTCCAGATGGCGTGTTGGTGGAAGTTTTGTAATTCAAAGTGATTGTACATATTGCTCTTAAATATTTTAAAGATATACCCGAAAGTCGGTTATTTGGATTTTACATTTAATAATTTTGAAATTATAAAAATGGTATGAAATACTTCTATATTATTATTTTCACGCTTACTGTTATCACAGCTCTTTATTCATGTAATCAGAATACAGAGTCATCTGAAAATAACGACCCTTTGATGCAGCAGTCATGGGAGCAGATCACACAGAAAGCTAAAGGTACTTCTGTGGTATGGATGAAATATTTAGGTGATAAAAAAGCTAACAAACATATCGAGGAAGTTATTGTGCCTTTGATAAAAGAGAAGTATGATATTACTCTAATCATCATTCCGGGACAGGGAAATGGAATTGTAAGCAGCATCATGAGCGAAAAAGAAGCAGGCCTGGAAAAAGGTGAAACTGATATTGTTTGGATAAATGGAGAAACGTTTTACCAGCT
>NZ_JBKJUM010000150.1:0-10085 GCF_046590655.1 Daejeonella sp. | reverse complement strand
CGGTTGTTTTCCGGATCGATGGAGTAATTATAGGATGTTCTAAACATACCCGATCTCCCAAACATTACGGAAGTGGGCCATGAAGTGATCTTTGGTCTTTAATTCTTCTTCTTCAAGAAAGCTTTGTACTATCCCTATAATCGACTCGGTCTCCGGGTCAAATTCCAGGATACTTGCCCAGAAGCCAGTCCCGTTTATTGACATTTTTAGAAGGTTGCTTTTGTCGAGAGCGGCAAACTCTGCCGGATCGGGCCTCTCTGATCCGTTGATAATAGAAAATGTGACTACATCATCCAGATCCGGAAATTTCATTTCTGCCGGCTCCTTTTTATCATCATGCTCCTCCAGGATCTCCTCTTTGTATTGCTTCCAAAAAGCCCTCAGCCTGACCATCATTTCATCAATTTCTGCTTTTGGGTAGGAGTCAAAGCTGTCTATTTCGTCAACCAGAACAAGTTCCGCAGGATCAGGTTCATAATCTATCAGAAATAAAGCGCGAGGTTTGTGGGTGTGGTAAACATAGCGTATGAAACCGAACTCATCGAGCATGTTTTCAGCAAAAAGAAATTCGGTGATGTTTTCCATATTTAAAGATAGGAACAAGGGGGTGGATTGGCTGCGTAAAAGAGAATATATTGATTTGTTTTCTCAGGCAACCAACCGCCAACCGCCAACAACCATTTGCAAAACCCCTCCCCCTAGCGTATCTTTGTCCTGCATTAAACGCTGTTTGCACCAGTATTAATGATTTATGATAAAATACAACACACTTCTATACTATTGCTATAGCGCGATAGAGAATGCGGAGCAATTCGCAGCAGATCATCTTCAATTTTGTAAGTCTTTAAACCTTGTCGGACGCATTATTGTGGCCGAGGAGGGGCTGAACGGCACTGTATCAGGCACAGAAGAGTCATGTAAAACATATATGGACAGCCTCCATGCAGATCAGCGTTTTGCAAAGATTGATTTTAAAGTGGATGAGGTGGATGAGCCCTCTTTTATTAAGATGCACTGCCGTTATAAGTCGGAAATTGTGCACTCCGGGTTAAGGGATCCTCATATTATTAATCCTGAGAAGAAGACGGGGATTCACCTGGAAGCCGGTGAGTTTATTAATATGAAGGACGACGAAGATGTGCTTATTCTGGATGTGCGTTCTGATTATGAGCACTCCATTGGAAGATTCAAAAATGCCCTTACTCTTGACATTGAGAACTTCAGGGATTTTCCGGCAAAGATCAACGAGCTTGCAAAGTATAAGGATAAAAAAATAATCACCTATTGTACCGGCGGGATTAAATGTGAAAAGGCTTCTGCTTTGCTATTACATGAGGGTTTTGAGCATGTTTACCAGCTTCATGGCGGAATCATCAAATATGGCAGGGAAGCCGGTGGGAAAGATTTTGAGGGTAAATGCTATGTATTTGATAACAGGGTGGCTGTTGATGTTAACTCGGTAAATCCCGTTGTTATTTCTACATGCAGAAATTGTGGTGCTCATACCACCAAAATGATCAATTGTGCCAATCCTGAATGCAACGAGCATTTTACACAATGTGATAAGTGCGGTACAAAATTGGATGGAGCTTGTTCGGAAACCTGCCAGACACATCCGCGTAAGCGAATTTACGATGGAACAGGTTATTATGTTAAAGTACCTCAGGCAGTAAATCTGAAGAAGAATACCGCAGAAAAGAATTATTTATAAGTTCCTGAATTACCATTGATAAATGGGATCTTTATTAAGATTTAATATTTAATTTATGGCATAATTTCTGACCCTTAATGATACTTCGCTTTAATATACTCCTTAAAATTTCTGCGCGGCTAAGTTCTAAGTTAGTCTTCCTGTTAATTATTGGTTTAATGTGCGCCGCCGCGGACGCAAAAGCACAGTACAAGCAAAAAACCTATTGTAATCCGATTAATATCGATTATGGCTATACACCCATTCCAAATTTTAGTGAATGGGGCAGACATCGGGCCACAGCGGATCCTGTTATAGTAACATACAAAGGCGACTATTATTTATTCAGTACTAATCAATGGGGTTATTGGTGGAGCAGCGATATGCTCAAGTGGAATTATATTTCTAAACGTTTTCTTCGGCCCTGGAACGAAGGTTATGATGAATTATGTGCACCCGCAGTTGGTATCGTTGGTGATACCATGATCGTCATGGGATCTACCTATACCAGCAAATTTTCCGTTTGGATGAGCACCAACCCTAAGGGAAATGACTGGAAGCCACTGGTCGATTCATTCGATATCGGGGGCTGGGATCCAAGCTTTTTTACGGATGACGATGGCAAGCTGTACATGTATAATGGCAGCAGTAACAGGTTCCCTATGTATGGAGTTGAGCTGGATAGGAAAACACTCAATCCTAAAGGGACCCGTAAAGAAATGTATCTTTTGGAAAGCTGGCGCTATGGCTGGCAGCGATTTGGGGAATTAATGGATGATACTTTTTTAGATGGTTTCATTGAAGGAAGCCACATGACGAAGTATAAGGGTAAATACTACCTTCAGTATGGGGCGCCCGGCACAGAGTTCAGTGGTTATGCAGATGGCTTGCTGATTGGTGACCATCCTTTAGGCCCCTTCAGCGCGGTAAGCGATCCGCTAAGCTATAAGCTGGGAGGATTTATCAGGGGGGCCGGCCATGGAGCTACTTTCCAGGACATTCATCAAAACTATTGGCATATAAGTACTATGGTCGTATCCGTAAAGAACACCTTTGAACGGAGACTTGGAATATGGCCAACGGGTTTTGATAAGGACGGCGTAATGTGGTCCAATACAGCTTTTGGTGATTACCCGCACGCTTTACCTAACAATTCAAATACTGAGAAGATCTATCCGGCAGGAGGTTCGTCTGATAATGGTGTGAATATGAACTCCACCGGCTTCACCGGCTGGATGCTCCTCAATTATAAAAAACCTGTTCTTGTATCGTCTACGCTTGGAGGCTATAATGCCAACAATGCAGTAGATGAAATGATCAAAACCTATTGGAGTGCTGCAAGCGCTAACAGGGGTGAATTTATACAAACCGATCTGGGAAACATGAGCACTGTAAATGCTGTTCAAATAAATTATGCCGACCAGGATGTAGACAGTTCATTTTTGGGTAAGTCGGTTGGCGTTTACCATCAGTATATCGTTTACTACTCTTTGGATGGGAAAAAATGGAAGATTCTGGCAGATAAAAGCAGGAATAAAACAGATGTTCCCCATGATTATATCGAACTTGAAAAACCTGTTCAGGCACGCTATATAAAACTTGAAAATATTCATATGCCGACAGGGAAATTCGCTATAAGTGGATTACGCGTATTCGGAAATGGTAATGGAGCTAAGCCGGGGGAAGTCAGGCAATTTTTGGTGTTGAGAACCGAAAAAGATAAGAGAAGCGCCTATATGAAATGGAGTCCTGTGGATAATGCGTTTGCCTATAATATTTATTATGGTACAGATCCTGGCAAATTGTACAATTGTATTATGGTACATGATGCAAATGAATATTGGTTCAAATCTATGGATAGTAAAAAACCTTACTATTTCAGGATTGAAGCTATAAATGAAAATGGCGTTTCATCTACCGGGGAGCTTGTAAAAGCCAATTGAACAGTTGACGAAATATATAGTTTTTAAAGGCCCGATAAAAAAGCATACCACATAGATTCACTCAATGAAATATTTACATCTTATAATTCTCGCATTACTTATGCATACAAGCTTAACAGCCCAGGTTAAATCCGAATATTCCAGAGAAGTATTTATCAAGGGCAGCGACAGTCTTTTATACCGTCTGTTGCTTCCGGAGAATTTTGATCCTGCAAAGAAATACCCCGTATTATTTGTGCTGCACGGAGCAGGTGAACGCGGTAACAATAACGAAGCGCAATTAACGCATGGGGGCAAACTGTTTCAGAGTGAACGTATGCGTAAGGATTTTCCTGCTATCGTAATTTTCCCTCAATGCCCTACGAAAGATTTCTGGGCAAACGTTCAGTTCAACAATACTGCAGAAAGGTTTGCTTTTCAAAAAGGGGGTGAACCGGGTAAGGCCATGACTTTGCTTATCGGATTGGTTGAGAATTTTAAAAGTTTGAAATACACAGACAACGACAAGTTTTATGTGGGGGGATTATCTATGGGGGGAATGGGAACGCTTGAAATTCTCCGAAGGAAGCCTAAGATGTTTGCCGCTGCGTTCGCTATTTGTGGCGGCGATAATATTGAAAATGTCAAAAAATATAAAAAGGTGCCTTTATGGTTTTTTCATGGAGAGAAAGATAACGTAGTGCCTGTGGAAAAATCAAAAGTGGTGGTCGCAGAATTAAAAAGGCTAAAAGTTGCTGATGTAAAATTTACACTATACCCGGATGCTAATCATAACAGCTGGGATCCTGCTTTTGCGGAAGCTGAGTTGTTGCCCTGGTTGTTTTCCCATAGCAGGTAGGGGAGGTCGGAGGTCTGAGGTCGGAGGTCTGAAGTCGGAGGTCAGAGGTCGGAAATCGGAGGTCTGATATTTGAAGTCTGGGACGATTCTTCTGACCCGATGATGTTATCCGGACTTTTGGAGGGCTGCACTTTGAATCTGGGAGTGTAAACGGGTTTGTCGCTCTTTACCGCATCGGGTTTCTCTGTATTTTGAGCTGGTTTTGCTATTCCCCCTGCCCGAAAGCGGGGGGTATAAACAGTAGCTTCTACAGTTGGTGATAACAGTGGCTCTGCCTGAGAAGCGATTTTGTTTACTTCAATGACTTGACTTTCAATCGCGGGTTTAGGCTCTTCTTTAAGATGATAGGCTCTCCTCAGTTTGTTGAACAAAAACTTTTTGCTGTGATCGAAACTCTTTGCTCCCATTTGCTGGAAATGATTTTGGAATTCAAAAAATAATTCTGGTTCAGCCGTCTTAAACTCGGCCAGGTCTATTTTTTTCTTGATTATGAACTCTTCAAAAGTCATAGTGAGCGGATTACTCTGCCATATTATGATAAACAGCCTGTATGTCGTCGTCTTCTTCCAGCTTGTCGATTAGTTTGAGAACATCGGCCGCTTGTTCTTCTGTGACTGTGCTTGTTGATTCTGAAACCCGTTCCAGCTTTGCGCTTATAACGGCTATTTTCTTTTCTTCGAGTGCTTTCTGCATTTTGCCGAAATCCTCGAACGAGGTATGGATCACGCCTACATCTTTTCCGTTTTCATCTTCTTCAACATAGAGATCTTCCAGACCGGAGTCTATCAGTTCCAGTTCCAATTCATCGAGCTCCATATCACCGGGATCAAAGCGGAAAACCGATTTACGCGTGAAAATAAAATCAAGAGACCCGGTTTTCCCCAGTGTGCCATTAGTCTTATTGAAATAGCTTCTCACGTTGGCAACAGTCCGGTTGGTGTTATCCGTTGCAGTTTCGATCAGGACAGCTACACCGTGCGGTGCATATCCTTCATAAACGATCTCCTCGTAATTACTTTCATCTTTATTGCTCGCCCGTTTGATAGCCGCTTCCACAGTATGTTTCGGCATG
Organism: Daejeonella sp.; assembly: GCF_046590655.1. Taxonomy (GTDB): domain Bacteria; phylum Bacteroidota; class Bacteroidia; order Sphingobacteriales; family Sphingobacteriaceae; genus Daejeonella. The sequence continues at coordinate 4,542 of NZ_JBKJUM010000150.1, read as the reverse complement.
TTCACAGCCTTAGCATTCTGCATCGCCGTTCTTAAACGCGAGTTCGCGTCCGGATTCGACCCGCCATCCTTTACGGCCATCACGATCTCTTTTCCAAGACGTGTGAATTGCACTGCCATTTTCGCCCAGCGCTTAAATTTTCTTTCTTTACGGAATTCGAATGCTCTTCCCATTTGTGTCTAACGTACCATTGATTATTGGAAGCTAAGTTGATTATTTATATTTTATTTTATAGCCTATTGGTTCAGGTTTTTCTGATTTCTGTTTGTGATGGAGTGCATCAATCTTATCAAGCAGATACTTAAATACATCATTTAACTTATTATCAAGTAATTTGACTTCTTTTCTCAAATCCTCACTACCTTTTAAAATGGCTCTGTATTTGGAAAATGCCCGCATAATCTCAATGTTAATTTGAATTGCTTTCTCGGAGTTCAAAACAGATGAGAGCATTGCTACACCCTGCTCTGTAAAAGCCATTGGTGTAACACGGGCGCCTCCCCAACCTGCCTTGCTGGCTTGAGAACTTGAGGTCACAGAATGTGACCTCAAGTTCTCAAACTCCGTTTTCGTCAACTCAATCATAAAGTCGGCTGGGAATCGGCTAATATTCCGTCTTACTTGTTGTTTTAACGCTTTTGTCGGAATTCCATATAAAAGCGCAAGGTCACTATCAAGCATTACCTTCATATCTCTCAGGAGATAAATCAATGAATGGTAACTCTTGACTGCAATCTCTTCCATTATCGTTTCAAATTATTAATCATATCAACCGTCATCTTTGCAATGTCAAATTCCGGTTTCCAGGCCCAGTCCATTCTGGCATTTCCATCATCGATCGATCTCGGCCAGCTGGATGCTATCGCCTGGCGCTGATCATAATCTGTATAACCCAGTTTAAAATCAGGGATATGCCTGCGTATTTCTTCAGCAAGTGTCTCCGGAGTAAAGCTCATTCCGGTCAGATTGTATGAAGAGCGGATAGTTATTTTTTCTGAAGGCGCATCCATCAGTTCTATAGTGCCGCGGATAGCATCATCCATATACATCATGGGTAATTCGGTATCTCCTGATAGAAATGACTGGTAGCTTCCTTTTTTCAATGCATCATGAAAAATATGTATGGCGTAATCTGTTGTTCCCCCACCAGGAGCGGCCTTCCAGCTGATCAATCCGGGATAACGGATGCTTCTAACATCAAGGCCATATTTCTGTACATAATATTCGCACCAGCGTTCCCCTGCAAGCTTGCTTATCCCATAAACCGTATTGGGATCCATCACGCAAGCTTGCGGTGTATGATCCTTCGGAGAATTCGGACCGAAAACAGCGATCGAACTCGGCCAATAAACCTTTGGTGTTTTAAAACCCCGTGCAAGCTCAAGCACATTTAACAAGCCGTTCATGTTCAGGTCCCACGCAAGCTGAGGATTCTGTTCACCCGTAGCCGAAAGCAGCGCAGCCAGCAAATAAACTTGTGTTGGTTTATACTTCTGGAAAATATTCTTCAGAATGTCCTTCTCCAGCACATTTACAAACTCAAAAGGCCCGGCATTTTTAATATCGTAATCTGGTCGCCGGATATCGCAAGCTATGACCTGCCCATCACCATAGATATTCCTTAATTCGTTTACTAATTCCGTACCGATTTGCCCATTTGAGCCAATAACAATAACTGTATCCTGCATTATAATTGGTTTTGGGCAAAGGTAGAGATTTTATGGGTGTCTGGTACTTAGAATAGCAATGAAATGGCTGTTTAAAGTTTGTAAGCCAGCGCAAATGGCTTCCGGAATCGTTTCACTTTCCCTTGCGGATCAAAAATTTCAACATAGATAAAATAGATCCCGATTTCTGCAGTCGCGGCATAATCGTTCAGCCCGTCCCAGACAAAAAGGCCATTAACGTTCAATGTTGAATTTTTAAGAATATGCTTAATTAATATACCTTTATCATTGAATATCTTGACATTCGCTACCATTCCCGGAGCAGGCATTTTATAGCTAATCTGGAGTAAATCTTCAAACCCATCGTTGTCTGGAGAAAAAGTTCTGGATACCAGCTTAAATTCATCAGTATCAAAATGACCTTCGCTGTATTGTGAGTTTTTGTACCCGGGCGTTGCGAATCCTGATGCGGCTGTTGCTGATCTGAAATTTCCCGCCTCATTGGTTTTAAGTATTATACTGCTTCTCTCCAGGGAAATTCCTTCAAATTTTTTGAATAACTGGAAATGTAATTTTTCGTCGAAATTCAGTTCATCTATTCTGTTACCATTGCTAAGCAGCACAACCGTTCCTTTCTGATTGTTAAAGGGGGGCAATAGTGCTTTTAGAATTCGATCAGGATTTTCAATTTTGTATTCTTTTTTAAGAATTTCAGGAGCGCTTGTTAAAGCAATATACTGCCCTGGTTCCAACAAGAATTGTTTTATACTAATCGGTCGGGAGACTTCGATTGTGTCTTTCCCAATAGTCGCAATTGCCAGGTCAGCCAGATCCAGCAGGTGTTTGGTGTTATTGTATAACTCAATAAAATCTACGCCATTCGTTCGGGGATTAAACAGGATTTCGTTTACCAGAACCGAATTCTTCAGTATTCGCTCGGCCAGTATAAATTCACCATAATTATAATCCTTGGCAATGTGGGATCCTGAACAATCACTTATTTGTTTCAGTTCAATCCTGTTTATAAGACCCCGGGTTGGAGGATTTTTCAGTTTTAGCTCTACCTTTTCGAAAGCAGGCGATATGGGCAGTACCTGGTCTGGTGTTCCTAAACCATTATTGATGTGATAACTACCAGCAGCAGATGCAGACAAACTATCTACACTTTTATTAAATGTCAGTAATAAAGTAATACTATCCTTTAGCACCACTTCCAATAATTTCAAAGCTTCTCCTGGTGAATTATTGAAGATAGAATTTTGTTTTCCAGGCGTGCCCCCAGCCGGATCCTTACTCGCTGACCAGTTTTGTGATCCGGCACAGCTTGATATTGGGCTGATCATTTCCAGTGAATATCCACCTGATTTTTTGTCCTTGTCTCTGTACCAGCCTGAGTTATAAGCAACCCGATGAAACTGCCTGCCTTTATTATTTTTAAGTATTAAAACATCTTTATCATTTGCAAGCGAAGGCCAAACGGATAATCCTAATACTTTGCCAAATACTGAAAAGTTTGCTATTTCTTTATCAGCGCATAGGATCAGGAATGATTGCGCTGCGATCTCTCCCGAAGTGAATTTATATTGGATGCCTTCGTCACCATACGACATCCCTTTAAGATATACTAGCTTATCGGTAGGATTATAAAGTTCAACATATTCTGCTTCTGGTAATCCAACCTGCGGCGAGGGATCGGCAAATATTTCGTTAATTATAACTGGATAATCTAATTCGGGATTTATTGGAACGGTAAATAAAGCTTGATTATTAGGCTGTTCAGCCCTTTCACCCATACAATTGAATAATGAATCGGCACTGAGTACGTAACTAATACCCTCCTGGAATTTTGGGCCAAATCCGAGATGAATCTTCATATAAGTTTCATCGACAGAAATAGCAATGGCCGTCCCAACTTTATTGTCAATTTTGAAATGTGCGGGCTTATAATAAGTTGTATCTGCAATGGAGTTAAGGGATATTGTTACTGTACTATCAGATGAGTAACTTATAGAATCAATTCTGAGCTTTTGCTGGGTATTCCCAGCTTTTTTCAAGCTGTTACCCCGACCCGGTGTACCACCGTTCGGGTCAATTGATGAGAACCAGTTATAGAACCCATTGCAGGAGTGATTAAGCAGCTCAGCTTTCTCTAAAGACCAGCCACCATTCTTTTTCATTTTGTTTTTGTACCATTTATCCAGAAATGCGACAGAGTCAACTAATCTTCGCTTGAAGCTTTTTAAAGTTATTTGATCGCCTGCGTTACCTAATGATGGCCATGGTGAAATACCTTTGATTTTCCCAAATTGCCTGAATAAAAGTGTATCCGCCATGGGGGCCAGGATCACGTACTCGCCCGGTTGAATAATCAGGTTCTCAATAACGGCTTTCGTACCGCCATCACTTAATATCCATTTGTTAAGATCTGCGGCATCCTTGCCAGGATTAAAGATTTCAATGAACTCTACAAGTGGTAAGCCAACTTCTGGTGAAGGATCCGCAAAGATCTCAGTTATAATAATCTCAGCCGTGTCGATTCGCTGGGCGATGGGCGGTGGAGGCTTACTGGTTTTAAATTCAAGCAGTTGAGATCCGATAATCGATTTCCCGCTACAGTCTTTTATTCGGGATAGAAACAACTTATGATGGGTGTCGGAATGGAACTTTTTCTCATAAATCAAAGTCACTTCCCGGAATAATGCGTCTGGAACTATTTTCTTAACAGTATTTGATGGGCTTAAAACAAACTTGTCGGGAATAAGGGTTGCGCTGTTTAAATGTTTATTGAAATAGATTTTAACGGTTGAATCAGACATCAGTTTCAGACTATCGGCCTTAAGCTCAACAAGGTCATAACCCGCAATACGGACCGAGT
>NZ_JBKJUM010000006.1:0-44186 GCF_046590655.1 Daejeonella sp. | reverse complement strand
GCTTTAACAGATGCAGCGCGTCTTTCAGAGAGCTTATAGTTATAAGCGTCAGTGCCAGTAGCATCAGTATGTCCAACAATTAAAATATTAGTTTGTGGATTGTTCTTTAAAGATGTTGCAAGACTTTCAATATTTGATCTGGCGGCGCTCTTCAAATCAGCTTGATTAACATCAAATAAAATACCTGAATCGAATTTAACAATGATCCCTTCACCCTCGCGAATAACTTCAGCGTTAGGAACAGTATTTTTGATCTCTTCGGCCTGACGATCCATTTTACGACCGATAACAGCCCCTGCAGTACCACCAACAGCTCCACCGATTATTGCACCGACAGCAGTGTTCCCAGCCTTTTTACCAATGATAGCACCAATAGTACCACCAACACCTGCTCCAATAACTGCGCCCTTTTGAGTCTTTGTTGCAGTAGCACAGCTTTGAAATAACATAGCAGAGGTTGCAAATGCTAACCCTAATGTTGCTATTTTCATTTTTGTATTTTTCATCTGTTTATAATTTTAGTTTTTGAATGTTAAAGAAGCTACCATAAATTTACAACAATTTCTTATCATAATAAATTCAAAGTCAGTGCCAAAACTAAATCTTGGCATAAACAGTTTAATTTTGTGGAATGTCACATAACATTAAGGGCGTAATAAGTTTATTAGGCTGCGGTTGGCTTGGTTACCCGCTAGCAAAAAGCCTTATTTCACAGGGTTTTACAATTCGGGCTTCAACAACAACTCCGACTAAAATAAGTTTTATGCAAAATGAAGGAATTGACCCCTATTTAGTACATTTTTCTGATGGTGTATCAATCCCTGATCTAAAAAAGTTTTTTAACGCAGAAATATTAATTATAACGATTCCTCCCGGTCGACGTAATCTGCAGGGATTCGACAACTATCGGCGAATGGTTCAATACGTTTGCAGGGAAATTCAGGATAGACCGTTGTTGAAGGTAATCTTAATCAGTTCGACCTCCGTTTATCCCGATAACAACAATGTTGTTGATGAGTTTTCGATAATATCACCTGACACTGATTCAGGAAAATTAATGGCGGATACCGAAATGCATTTAAACAAACTTCCGCTAAAAGTATTGTGCCTGAGACTTGCCGGACTGGTTGGGCCAGGCCGTATGCCGGGAAGATTCTTTGCTGGTAAAAGTCAAATACCGAATGGCTTTTCACCAGTAAATCTGATCCACCTAAACGATGTAATAGGGATTATCAATTGTCTGGTAAACGATCGGAACGCGGATGGAATTTATAACGGATGTGCTCCATCTCATCCTGTCAGGGAGGAATTCTATACTTTAGCAGCAGAAATAGAAGGCCTTAACAAACCTGATTTTATTCAGGAGAAGGCTGGATGGAAAGTAGTTTCAAGTTCACGTATAAAAGAAGAGCTCAATTACAAATTTGAAAAGCCTTCGCTAATGGACTGGCTTTATTCGATTAGGCAAGGTTGAAATAATTTTAACTGTTTGAAGAATGCTTTTGTTACCATTCATTTGATATTCTTTACTTAATTTTATATTTAATAGTTTAATTATCCGTGTAGAGCATTATCCATGATATAACAAGTATTAAATAATTCAGCAAGTATTAACAACCAATTATAAGCATATGAATATTTTTGTCGGAGGACTTCCTTTTAAAGTAGATGAGAAAGAGCTAAGAGAGCTTTTTGAAAAATATGGAGAACTTACTTCAGTCAAACTAATAGTTGATAAACAAAGTGGGAGAAGCAAAGGCTTCGGCTTTGTAGAGATCGAAGATGATGCTGCCGGGCAGAAAGCTATCGATGAATTGGATGGCACCGAACTATATGGGCGTAGTATAGGAGTTCGGATCTCGGAAGATAAAAAACCAGATAGAAGGTACTAATACGTTATGTAGGCCTCTTTGCACTACGGTTAGTCGTATGGCCGTGCTTTGCTTCGATATAACCTAATTAGAGCTTGCGTGCAGTAACATTTTAATTATGATCGTTTAATCGATAATTTGGACGTACGAAATGCGTAAATTTGTTAATATTCTTTTTATGTACAGAATTATTATTACGTTTATCTAATAACAAATTGAACAGAGCATGGAGCTGCATTGATTTTGCAAGTTCCAAACCGCAGTTGCGGATTTAAAAACAAACCATATACACATGAAAAAATTTATTATTCTTTGCGGCGTACTATTTTTATTTGCCGCTGTAACTGCTTTCAGGATCGATGCTCAGGCTGAATTTAAGTTTGAAAAAGAAACCTATGACTTCGGAAAAATTCCACAAGGTAAACCCGTGAGCGTAGAATTCAAATTCACTAATGTCGGCGACGAACCCTTAATCATTACCAATATTGAAAGCGTTTGTGGTTGTACAGTTCCAAAATACACCAATACTCCTGTGCTAACAGGCAAGACCGGAACTATCACCGTTACTTACAATGCTGCGACGCTTGCCCCATTCAGTAAGGGATTGACAATCAAGTCTAACGCTAAAACTCCTGTGAAAGTTATTTACATTAAAGGTGAGGTTGTACAAACAGCAGCTGAATAAAGATCTTTAAGAATTGATCAAGCATCCGTCAAATGGCGGATGCTTTTTTTTGCTCTATCTTATTCCTTTCACCTTCATTTGCAGTGTATAAACTGCTTTACTGGCTGTGATAAAAAGTAAATCTCGATTGGCGCCACCGAAACATACATTCGCTGTCCATCCGGGAAGGGGAATATTCAAAATCTTTTTCCCCTGAGGGTCAAATACTGTTACACCCTGACCTGTGATATATAAATTGCCGTTCATATCCATTGTCATTCCATCCGACCCCATCGGCACGAAGAGACGCCGGTTTGACAAAGTTCCATTTTTGTTAATTTCGTATTTATAGGTTTTTTTATCATTTATGTCGGCGACAAATAGGTATTTCCCGTCTGCTGAGCCTATAATCCCATTAGGCCTTACCAAATTGCTATCAACAATAAAGGCTTCTTTTTTACCTTTAGGAAGATAATATAAACGCTCATCTGTCATATCGGGCTTTTTTCGTTGCCAATATGGGCGCTGATAATAAGGATCAGTAAAGAAAATTCCACCCTTTTTATCGATCCAAAGATCATTTGGGCCATTGAAACGCTGACCTTTAAAATTATCTATTAAAATTGTCACCTTCTTATCCGGGCTGATTGACCAGATTTGATTATTCTCGTCAGCTGCTGTAATGAGGTTTCCCTTTTTGTCAAAATACATACCGTTAGAACGCCCCGTTTTGTCAAGAAAAATTGTGAGTTCGCCGTTGATATCAAATTTCCAGATCTTATCATTTGGCTGATCCGTAAAAAATACGTTTCCATGTTTGTCCACTGCGGGTCCTTCAGTGAAACTAAATTGGCTCGAAATGAGCCTCGGTTCGGCGCCATCAGCAACTATGTTAGCACTTGTATCCGAAATGCTTTTATCAGGACTCAGTACCCGCGATGCATTTTCTTTCCCCGGAGTAAAGAAGTACAAAGTTATGGGAAACACAATACTTGAAAAAAAAGCTTTATCTAAGTTCATCATTTTGTGGATTAAAGACTGGGTGTTTTTCCTCCAAAAATCGGGAGGTTGATGCCCTTGATATATGATGCTGCAGGGCTTGCAAGAAATGTAATTGTAAATTCATGCCTTCTATGATAAAACGGAAAAATATTCTTCTAACTCATTAAGTGTATTTGAATTAGTTGCGATATCTTTTATGATCTTTCCCTTCTCCATAAGAATTATTCTTTCACAAACATCAGTAACATGATTAAGATCGTGACTTGATATGAGTGTTGTAATACGTTTTTTTGCACTTAAATCTTTCACCATATTTTTCAGTCTGATTTGGGTGCTCGGATCAATATTAGCGAAAGGTTCGTCCAGCATGAGCAATTCGGGGTTCTGCATAAGACTTGCCACGACTCCAACTTTGGCCTGGTTTCCTTTGGAAAGATCCCGGATATATTTTCCGCGGTTCAGTATTTCGCCGTTAAAAAATTCGGCATAATTATTAAGCTCCGAATCGACGTGCGCCTTACTAAGATTAAACAAGCTTCCGGTGAAATAAAAATATTCTTCTGGCGTGAGATAGTCGATCAGAAACCCCTCATCTAAATAGGATGTAGTATAGTTTTTCCAGTCGTCTGACTCAGCAACATTCTTGTCTTTTGATAAAACCACACCCCGATCCGGGCGGACGAGGTCGAGCATCATCCTGAACAAGGTTGTTTTGCCAGCGCCATTATTTCCAATAAGCCCGATGGTTTCGCCGGTTCGGATAGTAAGTTCAGGAATATTAACTACCCTGACGCCATTATAAATTTTTTGTAAATCTTTAATTTCGATCATACTATTGATTTCTAAAGCCCTCGGCAATGATGTAACGTTTATTTTCAAATATGTTGACCAATTTTCTAAGCCAGAATTCCCTGCCAAGGATGAATGCAAGACCTGTAATAGCAATTACACCCAAGCCAATTTCGGAATATTCAAAATAACTGAGCGGGGCATAGATCAAAAAGGGCGTTATCAACAGAGGAACTGATAAGATCCATTGGGATACACCAACGCCTTCCCAGTTAAAACTTCCCCCTTTGCTCAAATCAATCCGCTTGTAGTTTTGATTGGCAAAGTACAATACGAAAACAGTGTTCACCCCGAGATTCCAGATGAACATTATAAAGTGGACGATCAGCACTTTCCAACCGAAATAAATGTACGGGATAGTTAAAAGGAAACAAAATGTGGAGAAGACATCAAATAAAAGAAATTTAGACTTGAAAAATTCTTCAGGACTGATCCTGCTCGAAAGCAGGCCATCAAAATGAGCGCTTTGCCAGCTAAACATGAATTGGCCGTAATTAATGATGAAAATGCCAGTCATGAACATTCCACAAAAAACTATATGCCCGTAACCATCATATGAGGGGTTATTGTAGAAAATTAAGCCATATAGCATAAACATCATGCACATAATTACAACAGACCTGGGACGCTTATTTCGAAAAATAAGTTTGAATTCGTTTGCTGCTAGATCTCCAACTTTTCCAAACCTATCCAGGTAGGGAATTTCAGTACTCGATTTTACGGACGTTTTTGAAGATTGAAGTTCTTCCAGGTAAAGATTACTTTTTAAATATCTATGGTTTATAAAAAACATTGCCCCGGCAAGTATCAAAGGGACTACAGATGCTAAAGGCTGATCGATTATCTCATTCAGTATATTTTTTGAAATAGTCGAAAGCGAAATTATTTTGAAATAAAATTCAAGAGCCCATACAATAAGAAGCAATCCAAAGAATGCTAGCATCCAGATAGCATTCAGATTTACTTTTCTTTTTAACCAGAGACTAAAGAAATGATTAATCATTGTAAGTCCCAAAATACAAGCCATATACCCCCAAAAGGCATAAGCACCGTGAAGAGGTATTAAAACCTTTATGAGGAATGGAATTGTAAGAAGGAATGGTGTGAGGTTAAAAGCTGTCGCAAGCGATGTGATAGACAAATAATTCACAATTTGATTTTTACTAATTGGTAAATGCAGGTAAGGTCTGACACTTAAGGTAGGTAATTCCTGAAGCTGAAAACGCATTATCAGGTCCATAACAAAATAATAGAGAATAAAACTGTTGAAAGTTTGGAGGACATCCTGTCCTGGAAAGGTCTTCAATAGGATCTTATCCATAAAAAAAGCCACTACTGAAACATTTATTAAAAGATAAACAATGAGAATGCCCATAACGATTCTCATTGCAATGCTTTTTCCTTTATTTTGAGACCTCCAAAATGCTTTCCACTGCTGAGATAAAAAAGTTAAAGTCATAGTTGAAAATATGAAAATTCTATGTCTTTACAACTCAAACTAGAAAATCGAATGGCTTTATCCTTAACATATTAGAAATTAATATTTGTATTTGCCTTTCCAGAGCATTTTTAATCGTTCCCTAAGTTTTTCTTCGGATGCATTTTTACCTGGATTGTAAAGCAATGTCCCGCTTAGCTTTTCTGGCATATATTCTTGTGCAGAAAAATTATTTTCATGGGAATGCGAATACTCATATTCTTTTCCGTACCCTATATTTTTCATCAGCTTTGTAGGCGCGTTCCGAAGATGCAAAGGCACTGACTGGTCGCCGGTGCGTGCGACTAATTCCTGTGCCTTACCAATTGCTTCATAGCTGGCGTTACTTTTCGGTGATGATGCGAGATAAGTAACCGTTTGAGACAAGATAATCCTTGATTCCGGGAACCCAATAACGTTAACAGCCTGGAAACAACTGTTTGCTAAAAGTAAAGCATTCGGGTTAGCATTGCCGATATCCTCAGATGCTAAAATCAGCAGTCGACGGGCAATAAATGAGGGGTCTTCACCGCCAGCGATCATCCGGGCGAGCCAATAAACTGCTGCATTGGGGTCGCTACCCCGAATTGATTTTATGAAAGCTGAAATGATATCATAATGTTGTTCACCTGTTTTATCATATATCGCCATATTCTGCTGAACATGTTTAAGAACGAGTTCATTAGTGATAATTACATCCGGCTTATTTACGGCGTTTATTACAAGTTCAAGGACATTCAGCAGTTTTCGAGCATCTCCCCCCGACAGCCGAAGTAATGCTTCGTGCTCCTTAATTGCGACTTTTTTCTTTTTAAGATATAAATCTTCTTTTAATACCTTATTTAAAAGCTCCAAAAGATCATCTTCAGATAAATTCTGCAATATATATACCTGGCTTCTGGAAAGTAAGGCAGATATTACCTCAAAAGACGGATTTTCGGTAGTGGCACCTATTAACGTAACGAGGCCACGTTCAACAGCTCCGAGCAATGAATCTTGTTGCGATTTTGAAAACCGATGGATCTCATCGATAAAAAGTATGGGTAAATTCTGGTTATCATCTTTCAGCCTGCAAGCTTTTTCGATCACTTCACGGATATCTTTAACTCCTGAATTAATTGCGCTAAGACTAAAAAAAGGGCGTTCTAATTGACGTGCTATGATGAAAGCAAGGGTCGTTTTGCCCACCCCCGGCGGACCCCATAAAATTAAAGACGGCAGATTGCCATTTTCAATTGCCAGCCTTAAAATAGCATCATTTCCTACGAGATGTTTTTGTCCGACATAGTCGTCCAGATTTTCAGGGCGCATACGTTCTGCCAGTGGAGGTATTGTTGCCATTATTCTAAGGATTACATCCCCATTTCTTTATCCTGGAAATCCTGTGCCAGTTCCACTGCGTGATTTACCGAATCGCCGATCATGGTTATAAATGAACCTTGTTCCGCATGTTGAACGGCATAGTTGAAGGCAGCTTTACCATTATCAATAACCTGAATATCGATCTCGGGTTTTATCTCCTTCAATCCTTCGGTAAGAAGTGAAACAATGTTTTCTCTTGTCCGGCCGCGCAAATACTTTTCCTGACAAATAATGACATCGTCAAACATTTGTGCTGATATTCTTCCAATTTCACGAAGGTCGTCATCGCGTCTGTCGCCTGTTCCTGAGATAATACCGGTACTTCGTTTTATATCAAGGGTCGATAGAAAATCCTTTATGCCTCTCAACCCATCAGGATTATGGGCAAAATCAACCATGATTTTAAAGTCCTTTAAGTCGAAAATATTCATTCTCCCGGGCGTTTGGGCCGCAGAAGGAATAAATGTTTCAAGGGAAAGGCGGATATCTTCAATTTTAAAGCCCCAGACAAAGGTTGCCAGACTTGCAGCTAAAACATTTTGGGTCATAAAGCTTACCGTTCCATTAAAAGTAATCGGAATGTGTGTAACCTTTTCGATGCGAATTTTCCAGTCGCCTTTCATGATCGTGATATAGCCATTTTCATATACAGCTGCTATTCCTCCTTTACGGCAATGTTCCTTCACTATTGGATTTTTATCATCCATTGTAAAGTATGCGAGGTTACAATGAACCTCCTTTCCTATAGCGACACAATATTTATTATCAGCATTCAGTATTGCCCAACCATCATTTTTTACTGATTTTACAATTACCGCCTTAACCCTTGAAAGATCCTCCAGCGTATTGATATCGGATATACCAAGGTGATCTTCCTGGATATTTGTAATTACTGCAATATCGCAGTGTCCAAAACCCAGGCCAGAGCGTAAAATACCTCCACGTGCAGTCTCAAGAACTGCGAATTCGACGGTTGGGTCTTTTAAAACAAATTCGGCACTTAATGGGCCAGTAGTATCACCCTTAAGGAGCATGGAATTCTGAATATAAACCCCATCTGAAGTGGTGAATCCAACTCTGTAACCATTATTTTTTACTATATGAGCAATTAAACGGGTCGTAGTTGTTTTACCATTCGTACCCGTCACAGCAATGATTGGTATCCTTGCAGATTTTCCGGGAGGATAAAGCATATCAATTACTGGTGCGGCTACGTTTCTGGGCAATCCTACGCTGGGTGCGAGATGCATCCTGAATCCGGGGGCAGCGTTGACTTCCAAAACTACTCCTCCATTTTCGGTAAGTAATTCGGTAAGATTTTCGGCCATTATATCGATTCCACAGATATCCAATCCGATGACCCTTGCTATGCGCTCGCACATGAACACATTCTGAGGGTGCACGAGATCGGTTACATCGATCGAAGTTCCGCCTGTACTTAAATTTGCTGTTGATTTTAAATAGACAATTTCTTTTGATACAGGTATGCTTTCCAGGGTGTACTTTTTTTTCTCCAACAGATCAAGCGTATCCCGGTCCACTGTTATTTCTGTTAGAACATTTTCGTGCCCATAACCTCTGCGTGGATCGCTGTTTTCTTTTTCGATGAGATACTGAACAGTATTCTCTCCATCACCAATAATATGTGCAGGCACACGTTGAGCGGCTGCTACCATTCGATTGTCGATTACCAAAACCCTGAAATCATGTCCGGTTATAAACCGTTCAGCAATTACCCGATGGGAATATTTTTGAGCATAGGCAAATGCTTCTACAGCTTCTTCCCGTGTTTTTACATTGATAGTTGCTCCCTTTCCATGATTCCCATTCAAAGGCTTAAAAACCAAAGGAAAGCCAACTTTTTCTAAAGCCTCATTAAGGTCTGCCAGCGATGAAATAGTCGAGCCTTTAGCAACAGGGATGGCCTGCTCGGTAAGTATGCGTTTCGTTTCGTCTTTATTTCCAGCAAGATCTACGGCAATGCTGCTTGTTTTGTCAGTCATCGTTGCACGGAACCTTACCTGATTTTTACCATATCCAAGTTGGACAAGTGAACTGCTATTTAATCGAATGAACGGAATATTACGTGCAACAGCCTCGTCAACGATCGATGCCGTGCTAGGCCCGAAACGCTCCCTCTCGCGCATTTTCTTCATCGTCATGATATCATTTTCAATATCATATTCTTCACTATTAATAATCGCAAGTGCGATTTTCACGGATGCTTCCGCTGCATAAACACCAACTTTTTCTTCGATGTAATTAAAAACAACATTATAAATTCCCGAAGTTTTAGTTTCTCGAGTCCGGCCAAAACCAGTTTCCATACCCGCAAGTGTTTGCAATTCTAATGCAATATGTTCAATCACATGCCCCATCCAGGTACCTTCATCCACGCGCTCTAAAAAGCCGCCTTCATGACCAGGAGAACAGCGATGGGTATATAGACTTGGGATTAGTTTTTCAATTCTTTCCCGAAAGCCATCAATCTTATTGGTAGGGCGTTGTTCGAGCTCTTCCAGGTCTAATCGCATTTGTATTAGCTTCCGGCGCCTTGCCGACCAGATGTTTGGACCTTTTAAAACTTGTATACCTAATATCTTCATCTTGTAAAAATCTTGTTTTATATGTCAAATTCTGCCGACAGCGAAACTAATACACTGATTCTATGAATGTGCGGCCCTATGTATGAGCAATTTCTTTCACACGATTTGTTCTTGGAATGGTTGTTGGAGTTTAATCTGTATGAAAACCACTGTTAAGGTATAAAGTTTCATCAAATAATGAAATTTTAAGACTATTATTTGGTTGATAAGTTTGAATATTCCTGCTGACAAACCTATCCTATACATAATTGTGGAAAAGTTTAATAAGTAATATTCAAACTTATAGGACACGCAATATATATTTAGGTTTTCGTATGATAATTAGACAAGTACTATGGTTCCAAAGGGCAAACTGGTTATTATTGGTGGTGCAGTAGATCTGGGAAGTTCACTCAATTATAACGAAAACATTAGCCACCCTCACTATATTAAATTCTTTGAGCAAGGAATCCTTAGGCGGGTTATCGTCGAATCTGCAAAGGCTGAAAATTCTGTGGTTGAGGTCATAACAACTGCATCGCAAATCCCTGACATAGTGGGTACAGAATATATCAAGTCGTTCAATCAGTTACAGGTTAACAATATAAATGTTCTTGATATAAGATCCCGTACTGACGCAGCAAACCAGGAATATCTTGAGCGAATAAGCAAAGCAGACGTAGTTATGTTCACAGGGGGTGACCAATTACGTCTCAGCTCAATTTTCGGCGGTACAAAATTCCTGCAGATTCTAAAAAAACGTTACCAACAGGAAGATTTTTTAATAGCTGGTACTTCAGCAGGTGCTGCAGCTGCATCTACTAATATGATTTACCGGGGTAGCAGCAGTGAAGCACTGGTAAAAGGAGAGGTACAAATAACCGCTGGCCTGGGCTTTGTTGATTCGGTAATTGTTGATACTCATTTTGTGCAAAGAGGGCGCATAGGAAGGCTTTTTTATGCAGTTGCGAGCAATCCCGGTATGCTAGGGATTGGTTTAGGTGAAGACGCTGGTCTACTGATAACGGATGGAAATTGCCTTGAAGCAATAGGATCTGGTTTAACTATACTAGTTGATGGCCGTTATATCAGCGAAACAAGCATTTATGAGGTTGAAATTGGATCGCCGGTTTCCATTGATGGACTTAGAGTGCATGTTATGTCACTTTTTGATAAATATGACCTTGAAAAACATGAAATGGAGATAAAGAAAGCCATTAAGGTAGAAGATGGGGTGTTTTTGAAAGTTAAAGATTACGATAATTAATGAGGGCTAAGCTTATTATTCATGGGGGTTTTTTTAGTGAGTCGCTTACAAATCAAGAGATAAAACTTGCAAAACAGGAAGCGCTTTCTGAAATAGTACAGAAATCTTATATCCACCTTAAAACTCATACAGCGTTACAGACTTCTGTTTTTGCTGTTTCTCTGCTTGAAGATTGTCCGCTTTTCAACGCCGGACTGGGCTCCCAAATACAAAGTGATGGAAAGATAAGATTGAGCGCAAGCCTGATGGATGGAAAAAGCCAGAAGTTTTCAGGTGTAATTAATATTGAGGATGTTAAAAATGCAATCCAGGTTGCTGAAAAATTAATGTGTGAAGAGGATAGGGTTCTAAGCGGTAGCGGAGCACATGAGTATGCGAGACAAAACGGCTTTGAGCATTTCAATCCCGAAACTGCTCAGAGAAGGAAAGAATATGAAGAAAAGCTAAGTGCTTCAATCGGTTTAGGTACGGTAGGGTGTGTAGCCCTTGATAATGATGGAAACATCGCTGCAGCTACCTCGACAGGAGGAAAAGGGTTTGAGATTCCTGGCCGTGTAAGCGATTCCGCGACCGTGGCGGGAAACTTTGCTAATGGATATGCGGGCATTTCATGTACCGGGGTTGGCGAGGATATCGTTAGCGCGGGTCTTTCGGTAAAAATTGTTACGAGGGTAACAGATGGGATGAGCCTGCAAAAAGCCTGCAGGAAATCATTTGAAGAAATGAAGTCTTACGACGGCTTTGCTGGTATAATTGGTATTCGCTCAGATGGTGAGATGTATCATTGTGACTCGCATCCTTATATGGTTTGGGCCTCCTATGACAAGCAATTGTCAGTTTTTGTCTGATTTTTCGATTCCTCATAATTTTAAAATTCTTCGTACGTTTGATAGATTCAGTATGATACTGTAATTGAGAGCTTTAAATTTCGCTGACTAATTATTTAAATTTTTAGATGAAACTAAAATTACTGGCCATTTCGGCTATTGCGCTCCTGACTGTCAATATTTCCAGTCTGGCCTCCGTAAAAGAGGTCAGCACGAATGAAATTGACCATTGGAGCGTTATTCCTTCAATTTCAGTTTATGATTCTCTTAAAATTGAAGTAAGGAAAGTTGTGCTTTCTAAAAATCCTGATGCATTTAAAGATTTTATTAATGCATTACAGTTTCGTGAGCTATTAAAAAATTCTGATATTCCACTTCCGGCATTTCCAATTTCTGCTGGCATATATAACGGTAAGCTTTTATCTGGATTTTTAGGTGCGGATGATCAATTACTTTTGTTATACAGAAATTTGGGTGATCGTGTAGCAGAAGCTGGCATCTTGAGTTCTCTGGGTACTAATTCTGCTGTTGAAGGAAATATGGATAAGGCTTTAATGTTTTTTCATGACGCCTTAAAAATAAACACTGAGCTAGTCGACAAAACGGCAACTGTGAAAAATTATTTCAGTCTGGCCCGAATTTACAAATACAGGGAAGACCTGCCGCAAGCCTTGAAGTATAATATGCTTATAATGGAAGAGTCCCTGCTTAGCCGGAATTATCGTCAATTGGGGGAGGTCTATTTGAATTTGGCTAGTATCTGGACTGCTCAGAATAAATACAAAGATGCCGAAGCCATACTTATGAATAAAGCGCTGCCGTTATTTGCCTATAAGATCCACGATAAGATCGGATTAATGAGATCTTTTGATCAGTTGGCAGAGATTTTCCATCTCCAAAAACGTTTTTCGGAAGCTAAATGGTTTTATATTCAATCTAATACGGTTGCCAGGAAACTGAACAACTCAACGGGTATCGTGAATTCTCTAGTTAGTCTTGGGCATGTCAAAATGTCAATTGGCGATCATCAGCTCGCATTGACAGATTTACGTGAGGCCGAGAAGCTTTCCATTTCAAACAAATATAAGTTCAAATTGGTTGAAATAAAAGGAGATCTGTCTAAAGTCTATGCTGCAATGGGAAATAAAAGTGCTGCTAACTCTGCTTTATCAGAATTTACTGTATTAAAAGAAGCAATTTTAAAGAGCAAACTGTAACTGCTTTCAAATAAGAACTTATTTATTAATAGCAACCATAAATTTGCAATTAAGCATAGCACAAATATGTTACACGTTGAGGGTGTGAAATACGTGCTCAACGTGGTTAAATTTAAATTTTGGTACCAAATTAGATACCTTTTAAACCAGAATGGATTTTAAATCAATAAAAGAGATGTTAAAGAAAATATCGCTGGCCTTTTTACTTGTAGCAGCACTAGCCTGTCAGGCTGATCCGCGTATTACCGCGGTAGTTTCACCTAACGATCTAAAACCCGACATACAACAATCAGTTGAAGCAAAGTCTGTAGTTGAACTTTTAGAGAACTTTCATTATAAAAGAGTAGCAGTTGACGATGCCTTATCGTCACTTATTCTTGATGATTATTTGAAAGCTCTTGACGGCGGAAAGAATTATTTTCTCCGGAGTGACATAGCCGATTTTGAAAAATACCGAACTACACTTGACGATGATCTTCGAACAGGTGACCTCAGCGTGGCATTCTACATTTTTAATGTTTACCAAAAGCGTTTTAATGACCGGATTGGTTTCGCTTTAAAGCAGATTGATAATAAATTTAGCTTTGCATCGAACGAAACTTATGTTTATGATCGAGAGAACATGCCATGGTTTACTAATCAGGGTGAATCTGATGCTCAATGGGCAAAAAAGATTAAATATGAAACTCTGAACTTAAAAATTACCGGAACTGACGAATCTAAAATTGGCGAGACCTTAAAGAAAAGGTATGAAAATCAGGTTTCACAGTCAACAAAATTTAATAATCAGGATGTGTTTCAAATATTCATGAACTCATTTACGGGTTCTGTAGAAACGCATACTAGTTATTTCGTCCCCACCAAAGCCCAGGAATTCAATGAAGACCTGGCCCGAACCTTTGAAGGCATTGGCGCGCGTTTGCAGTTAGAGAACGAGGTGGTTAAGATCGCAGAAATTATTCCCGGAGGGCCTGCTTTTAAAGCGAAAACGCTTGAAGTAGGTGACCGCATAATTGCAGTTGCACAAGGTAATGGGGAATTTGTAGATGTAGTCGGCTGGAGACTGGATGTTACAGTAACGAAAATCAAAGGCCCTAAAGGAACCACAGTTCGTTTGAAAATCATACCCGCCGGTCAGGAAATGGCTTCAACACCTAAGATTGTGACGCTTGTGCGTGATAAGGTGGTGTTGGAAGATCAGTCAGCAAAAAAAATCACCAAGTCGGTTACTTCCGGGGGTAAAACTTATAAAGTTGGAATAATTCAGTTGCCAGCGTTTTACGCTGACTTTAGAGCAATGCAAGCTGGCGACAGAAATTATAAGAGCACTACTCGCGATGTCAGGATCCTGCTCGATAGCTTGAAGAAGGAAAACGTAGACGCAGTAATTCTTGACCTGAGAAGTAATGGAGGCGGTTCACTTCCTGAAGCAATCAGTCTAACAGGATTATTTATTAATAAAGGCCCGGTTGTTCAGGTTCGAGATAGACGCAATAAAATTGAAGTTGACGAAGATGAAAATGCTGGTGTTGCCTGGTCGGGGCCATTGGGTGTAATGGTTGACCGTTTCAGTGCTTCTGCTTCGGAGATCTTTGCCGGCGCTATACAGGATTACGGACGTGGTATCATCATCGGAAACCAGACTTATGGAAAAGGAACAGTGCAGCAGGGAATAGATATGAAAAGGGTTATCGGTCCGGCAGATATGCTGATGTTAAAAGCTGCTCAAACTGCCTCCAGCAAAACAAATATTGAAGGTACGAAAACAAGGGGTGGTGCAATTACGAGTTCGGGCAACACTCCTGAATTCGGACAGATCAACCTCACAATGGCAAAATTCTACAGGGTTAATGGAAGCAGCACACAGCACAGAGGCGTAATGCCTGATATTGAGTTTCCGACTATATTTCCTATAGATAAATATGGCGAAAGTTCAGAGCCAAGAGCACTTCCCTGGGATACTATTGCGCCAAGTAATTTTATTCCGGTAACTAACCTTGTTGCTTCCAGAACAAAATTATTAAATCTTCATAATGAACGTATGAAAACTTCATTGGAGTTTAAAAACCTGAAGGAAGATATTATGGAATATGCCAAACGGGATGCTGAAACTTCCATTACTTTAAACGAGGCACAGCTTAAAAAAGAACGTGATGAGCAGGAAGCTAAATCACTCGCACGTGATAACCAAAGACGTGTAGCAAAAGGGTTAGCCCCAATTTATAAAAAAAAGGATCCGAAAGTTAAGGATGATTTTGCTGGTGAGCCAAAAGTAAAAGAGGATAATGATTTCATTAGGGATGAAAGTCTGCAGATCATGGCAGACTTCATAAATCTAAAATAGCAGAGACCCCGCACCTGCGGGGTTTTGTTTTAATATTCTTTTCTGTCTCTTCTGGTTAATCCCCCATGACACAAGGTCAGCAAATAATTTCAGAATGGTTTGCCATGAAACAATGGCAACAGTTCCCCTTCCAAAAAGATATGGAGCGAGCTTTTCTGAAAGGCTATTCTGGCCTGCTAAACGCACCTACAGGTAGTGGGAAAACTTTTGCGATGTTTTTACCATTTATTGCCGACTATATAAGCAAACATCCCAACGATTACCAGACAAGAAAAAATAATGGCCTTCAGCTTCTCTGGATAACGCCTTTACGAGCTCTTACCAATGACATTCGCAAAGCAATGCAATCCGTTGTGGATGACCTTAATCTTCCCTGGAAAGTAGGCAGCCGCACTGGTGATACATCCGCGAAAGAAAAACAGGAATTAAGAAAAAGGCAACCTGAGATTTTGCTTACTACCCCCGAAAGCCTTCATCTAATGATTGCTCAGAAAGAATACCCTAAGTTATTTGAGAATCTGCAAGCTATAGTGATCGATGAATGGCATGAGCTGTTAGGGAGCAAGCGCGGCGTTCAAGTCGAACTGGCACTATCCCGACTTAAAAATCTGAGATATCCGGAGCCCTCTGCGCTTCGGATTTGGGGAATCTCCGCCACCATTGGTAACCTTGAACAGGCTGCCGAAGTTCTTCTTGGAAATGATTTCAACCCGGGAAATGTCAGGCTTATCAGGTCAAGGCAAGACAAAAAGATCATTATTGAATCGGTCATACCTGAGAATATAGAGGAATTTTCATGGGCAGGACACCTTGGAATAAAGCTCTTACCTCAGGTCATGGAAATCGTTGCCAATAGTAAAACAACTCTGATTTTTACCAACACGAGATCGCAATCTGAGATCTGGTATATGGCCATTCTTGATAAGTACCCCGAATACGCCGGCGTTATGGCCATGCATCATGGGTCCCTTGATAATGAGCTTCGCAACTGGGTTGAAAATGCTTTACATAATGAAATGCTTCGCCTGGTAGTTTGTACGTCGAGCCTCGATCTGGGCGTTGATTTTCGTCCGGTCGATTCCGTTGTACAGATAGGAAGCGCCAAAGGTGTCGCACGATTTATGCAACGTGCCGGACGAAGTGGGCATCATCCCGGCGCTACATCTAAAGCCTGGTTCGTCCCAACACATTCCCTGGAGCTGTTGGAAGGTGCAGCTCTAAAACAGGCTATATCCGATGAGGTTTTTGAAAGCCGTGATCCAATACTTCTCGCGATGGACGTACTCATGCAATACCTGGTTACTCTCGCGGTGTCCGATGGATTCCGACCCGAAGCTGTTTACCGGGAAATCAGATCAAGCTATTCCTATGCGGATATTGAAAAACGAGATTTTGATCAGATGTTGGATTTTATCACCAAGGGTGGTAAAACATTGTCCCAGTATGACGAATTCCTAAAAGTTGAAATAGAAAATGGGCTCTATAAAGTGAATAGCCGGAAAGTGGCTATGCACCACCGATTAAGCATGGGCACAATAGTGGGCGATGTAAGTATCCGTGTCAAATTTTTAACCGGGGGATTTCTCGGATCTATAGAGGAGTACTTTATTTCTAAATTGAAGATCGGCGACACCTTCTGGTTTGCGGGCAGAAGTTTGGAGTTGGTTAACCTTAAAGATATGACGGCATTTGTTAGAAAGTCATCCAAGAAAAAGGGCATAATTCCGAGCTGGATGGGTGGTAGAATGCCGTTGTCATCACAATTGTCCGCAAAGCTGCGCGAAAAGCTGGATGAAGTTGGCGTACTGATTAATGAAGGCTCAAATGGGAAAATGAAGACTTCAAAAGGACTTGATATAGAAGTTAAAGCACTCAAACCTTTGTTCGAGCTTCAAGCTAAGTTATCCAGGGTCCCCTTGCGCTCGGAGTTTTTAATCGAAAAATTTAATTCCCGTGATGGCTATCATTTGTTCTTTTACCCGTTTGAAGGAAGACTCGTTCATGAAGGAATGGCTTCTTTATTTGCATACAGAATTTCTAAGCTTAGGAAGGCAAATTTTTCAATAGCTATGAATGATTATGGATTTGAGCTTCTAACGGATGATGAAATTCTGCTTGAAGAGGCATTAAAAGAAGGACTTTTTTCGATCGAAAATCTTCTGGAGGATATTCAAAAGAGCTTGAACTCTAACGAGATGGCCAAAAGAAGGTTCCGGGACATTGCCCATATTGCAGGATTGGTTTTTACGGGGTTCCCGGGGAAATCTATGAAAAGCAAACATCTTCAGGCATCTACATCCCTCTTATTCGAAGTTTTCAGTGAATATGAAAGCGACAATGTATTAGTGAGACAAGCCTACCATGAAGCTATGCAGTTTCAGCTTGAAGAATTCCGTCTGCGTGCCGCTTTACAGCGTATTCAGAAACTAAAGGTAGTAATTACGGAGAGTGAGAGACCCACGCCATTTGCTTTCCCTATACTGGTTGACAGTCTGGGACGCGAAAAACTGATTACCGAAACAATCGAAGAAAGGGTTGCCAAAATGACCCTTTTGTATAATAAAGATTAGGATTTCTTTTTCTTGTCCGGCATAGTATCCATCACATTTATACTCATCATTTGCTCCATAGTACGTTTCATACCATCGGATGATCCATCAAGAAAGATCACATTGCCACTGCCATTCTCAGCAAAATGTTTTATCGCTTCAGTCCACATCGTAAATAGAATCACGGAAGTATCCAAATCGGCGGTCTTCATTTCATTGGCGGCATGTGTCATACCCTTAGCAACTTCTTCTCTGAACAATGCAATCCCCTGTCCGCGTAACTGTGCAGCCTCACGTTCTGCATTCGCCGCAATTTTAATCGCGTTACCATCAGCCTCAGCAGCTTTGGTTTTTGTTATTAATAAAGCTTGTCCTTCATTTTCAGCAGCTGCCTTTAGGTTGTTAGAAGCAACTACACGGCTCATTGAGGTAAGAATAACCTCGTCGAATGTTATGTCGTTAATCTGAAGATCCTGTAAGTGGTAACCCCAGCTCTCCAAAACAGTATCAATTTGATCTTTAACGTGATCAACTATATCCTTGCGCAAACTCAATACCTCCGATTGTTTTTTACTCGCAACGAAAGATCGGATGGTTCCCTCAATGGTCCGGATTAGCGCCTGCATGAAATTTTGCTCGTTTATAAACTTAAACGCTACATTCTTAATTGTTTCTTCATCGGGATTGTTAACGGAATATAGCACCATCGACTTAAAATAAACATTCGCCTGGTCTACTGTAACAGCTTGAAATTCAAGTTCTACAGAGCGGTTCTGTATGGAAACACGCGAATGGATGACCTCTATCAAAGGGATTTTCATGTTTAATCCTGGTGACAAAAGTCTGCGGTACTTGCCAAATATGGTAACAACTGCTATAGTACCTTGTCTTACGGTTACAAATGAACTAAAGAGAATTACGAATGCAATAAAGAAGAGGACATAATTTGTATACATAGTAATAAAATTTATTGAATATACAGAAGATTTGATTAGCATTCATCTTCTATCGATATTCAGTATTAGGACGTCCCAAAGCTCCTGATGTTACAGATAATCTGGACACGTCTCAAATCCACTCAAAGATGACACTATTTCGCTAAATGAGGTGAGAGTTGTAATTACCTTTTACTCCGCAAACGCGAAGTAAACGCGCACGAAACGCGTACGAAACGCGGATTAAACCCGTCGTTATGCGCGTTTGCATTGCGTTTAACCTACGTTTAACTTAGCTTTTCTTTAGCTTTGTTTAGCCCGCAGTTAAAATGTGATTATGGATTGATAGGAACTCTTCCTACGAGGCTTTGGAGAATCAAGCCAGGGGATAAATGCTTGGGGTGCAGACCCTCTTCTTATTTATGAAAAGTGGAATTGAAGTAAAGGTGGTTGCTAGGTTGGTTTGTTGATCTTTTCGCTGGCAGTTTTTTGATCTTCCTGATCAGCTTTCGGTTCTTCCTGACGAACTACTTCTTCGGGTGAATATTGTAATTTAATGTACATTGGAAAATGGTCTGAACCGCAGCTCGGCATTCTTTTGATATTAACCAGAGTAAAGTCGTTTGAGCAAAAAATATGGTCTAATGGAAATCTTAAAAAAAGATATTTTGCATGGAAGGTATTGAAGAATCCACGGCCTTTGCGGGGATCCAACAGACCACTGATCTTTGAGAATAGCTCCGTAGTATAGCTCCATGCGACATCGTTCAGATCGCCGGCAACAATAACCGGATGTTTGCTTTCTTTTGAATCTTTCCCTATTAACAATATTTCTTTATCCCGTTCTGTTGATCTGGGGTTTTCCTGTGGTACGGGGGGCGTCGGATGGAGCCCATGAAACTTTATCAGGTCGCCTGATGGCAACTTAATAAGTGTATGCATAGAAGGTATATTATCTTCAACTAAAAATTCAACTCTCTCGTCCTGTAGCTCAAATTTAGAAAACAGCATCATCCCATAAGTATTTTCCGATGGGGCAAGTAACTGGTACGGGTATTTTTCTTTCAAAACCTCTAGTTTCTCAGCCCACCACAAATCGGTCTCTACAAGCATAACTACGTCTGGATTTTGAGAATTGATGCATCTCAGGTATTCGTCTGCCTTACGATTGTACTGAAACACGTTGCCAATAAAAAGACCTATCTGCTTCTTGGGATGATTTTGCTTAAAGCCATTCAATTGCTTTTTTGCCACTCTGGTAAAGGGGAAGACCTGATATGAAAGATAGCCTGTGTTAAAAAATAACAAAAAACCGATGAACTTGTCGGATGTGGTAGTTATTTCGTAAAAAATCAATAATAATATGAGCAGGGAAACATTGATGAATAGTTTCTGGAGTCTGGGATACTCACACACTCGAAAAATCCAATAATCATGTCGGATCAAGGGGATTAACGAAATTATAATAACTATGTAACTGCTGACTATAATCAGGCTTTTAAATATTTCCAAAACAAAGCGTATTAACAAACATAACAATAATAAGATTTCGTGGTAAAATGTTTTCTCATGGCAGGTAAATTGCTATAAATGATTAAACTTGAAAACCATGAACTTAAAAAGAACTTTCGGAACTATACTAACCATCTTAGGTATAATAGGGCTTATTTATGCTGCCGTAGGGTTTGTGCAGAATTCTGACGGAGCAAAATCATTAATTGTTTTCGCCGTGTTGGGTGTGATATTCTTCTTTACAGGAATAGGATTGGTAAAAAATACTACAGACGTGGCCAAATAATAAAAAAGGCACCGTACTAAAATAAGTACGGTGCCTTTATAAATTTGCAGCCGGAGGTGGCTGTGGAGATATCAGTCTCGTAAAGCCGCCAGAAGCCTGCCGCCTTTATAATAGTATCTTCTCCAATAGCTTTCATCCAGATCACTGATCATTACACCTTTACTACTTGAGGCGTGTGCGAATTTGTTATTGCCCATATAAACTCCAACATGAGTAATCGAATGGCTTCCAATCTTAAAAAATACCAGATCACCTTCCTTCAACTGATCCTTATTGATCGGGTCTACCATGCTGAAGATATTTCTTGAATTGCTCCCAATAAGAGTACTGAAGACTTTGTTATATAGTTCGAATGCGAATCCGGAACAATCAACGCCTTTTTTGGAAACACCACCCAAACGGTAAGGCGTCCCAATCCAATCGTAAACAAATTGATATAGCTTTAAATTAGATGTTGCAGAAAGGGCAACTCCCATTATTTGCGAAAAATATTCCGTAGCCAGATTGTCAGGATCTTCGATCTTAGCAGCCAGTTTCAGGTTATTGGTTTGTGCCTGAACAGACACAAAAGAAATCATAAGTAGCATTGCTACAATTACTTTTTTCCCCATTTTATCCTCTCCGTTATAGTTAAAACAACAAGACTATTAACGCTCTTATACTCTTAATATTCTCAGAATGTTACAATAGTAGGACAATTATTTTGTAATCCAACCCTAAAATGTGAATTTAAAACTTTTAACATAGTCAATATTATTTGAAATCTGGCGTAACAAAGCCACAATGCTATTCTTTTTTTAGGAAGATATGGTTAGATTTGTCGACCCCTGACCGGGATAAACAAAACAGACATTATCAGGAATGAGTGCAATTGAAATAACCAAAGACACCTACCTTCAATGGTATGAATCAATGCTATTGATGCGAAAATTCGAAGAAAAAGCAGGGCAACTTTACGGACAGCAGAAGATCAGAGGCTTCTGCCATTTATATATTGGTCAGGAGGCTGTCCTGGCTGGAGCAATGTCTGTACTTCGCCCGGATGATTCTATGATAACAGCTTATCGTGATCATGCTCATGCGCTGGCTAAAGGCATGAGTGCCAACGAAATCATGGCAGAACTTTATGGTAAAGCAACCGGCTGTTCAAAAGGTAAGGGCGGTTCAATGCATATGTTCAGTAAGGAAAAGAAATTTTTCGGGGGACATGGAATTGTGGGTGGTCAAATCCCTCTGGGTGCTGGAATTGCTTTTGCTGAAAAATATAATGGTACAGACGCAGTATGTGCGACATATATGGGTGATGGAGCTGTTCGGCAAGGAGCACTAAATGAAACCTTTAACATGGCCATGTTATGGAAACTCCCTGTTGTGTTTGTCTGTGAAAATAATGGTTATGCCATGGGTACTTCGGTTGCCCGAACTACAAACATGGTTGACATATATAAAATAGGTTTAGGCTTTGATATGCCATGCGCGCCTGTTGATGGGATGGATCCTGCTGCCGTTCATAATGCTATGGACGAAGCAGTACAGCGTGCCCGCCGTGGCGACGGACCGACATTCCTGGAGATCAGAACCTACCGTTACAAGGGTCACTCCATGTCAGATCCTGCTAAATACAGAACCAAAGAAGAATTAGAGGGATACAAAGCAAAGGATCCAATTGAAGTGGTGAAACTTGCGATTGAAGAGAAAAAGTATGCTGATGAAGCTTGGTTTGAAAAAATTGGCGAGAAAATTAAAGCTATCGTTGACGAATCAGTTAGATTTTCGGAAGAGTCTCCATGGCCTGACCCAGCTGAACTTTACAAGGACGTATACGTGCAATCGGATTATCCATATATCCGCGACTAATTATTTAACGATCAAATACTAACCTGGAATACAGATGGCTGAAGTAATTAAAATGCCTAAAATGAGCGATACGATGACTGAGGGAGTTATCGCTAAATGGCATAAAAAAGTTGGTGATAAAGTGAAGTCCGGAGATCTTATGGCTGAGATCGAAACTGATAAAGCTACCATGGACTTTGAATCTTACCAGGAAGGTACTTTATTATATATTGGGGCACAAGAAGGGTCAGCCGCCCCTGTTGATTCGGTAATTGCTGTTATAGGTAATGAAGGTGAAGATTATAAAGCTGCGTTAGATGGTGCGCCTTCAGAAGCACCTGGTATAGAAAATAAAGCAACCGTTGAAGCCCCTGCCAAAAGCGAAGAGCCTGCTGCAGATTCCCCAAAAGCTGAAGATACAAAACCCTCGGCCGGAGAAGCTGCCGATGATAGTTCGTCAGATCCAGATGCCGCAGCTTCTGCCGTAGGCGCAACTATAATTCGTATGCCGCTATTAAGCGACACTATGACGGAAGGCGTTATTGCCGAATGGCACAAAAAAGTCGGAGATAAAGTGAAGAGCGACGATGCGCTTGCAGATGTGGAAACAGATAAGGCAACGATGGAGGTTGTTGGTTATGCGGAAGGTACATTATTATACATTGGAGTTGAAAAGGGGCTGGCTGCAAAAGTCAATGGAATTATAGCAATTGTGGGCAAAGAAGGAACTGATGTGGCTCCTTTGTTAAAGTCGGGTTCTGCTCCAAAAGCAGCAGCAACACCTGCTGAGACCGCTTCTCCTGAGGAAGTAAAAACCACTTCCCCTCAATCCTCAACCGAACAAAAAACAGTGAAGCAGGAAATTCAAATTGATTCTTCTTCACGGGTTAAAGCATCACCTCTGGCGCGTAAAATAGCAAAAGATAAGGGGATAAATATTGATGAGGTAAAAGGAAGTGCTGAAGGTGGCCGAATAGTAAAGAAGGATATCGAAGGCTTTACCCCATCAACTCAAAAGATTGCTGAATCAGATCCCGCTAGTTCTCTAGCTCCGGCTGCAACTAACGCTGATTCTACCGGCTCAACCGCTGTAACACTTCCTCAGTTTATTGGAGAAGAAAAATATACAGAGAAGCCGGTCTCTCAAATGCGTAAGGTTATTGCAAAACGTTTATCTGAGAGCTTATTCACCGCGCCGCATTTCTATCTCACAATGGCTATAGATATGGATAGGGCAATCCAGGCTAGAAATACGATCAATGAATTCGCATCAATTAAAATCTCGTTCAACGATATTGTTTTGAAAGCTGTTGCTATAGCTTTGAAACAACATCCAAACGTTAACTCTTCCTGGTTGGGAGATAAAATCCGCTACAACGAGCACGTAAATATTGGTGTTGCAGTAGCCGTTGAAGATGGTTTACTGGTGCCCGTAGTTCGTTTTGCAGACGGGAAATCATTATCACATATATCTGCTGAAGTCAAGGATTTCGCACAGCGTGCAAAAACAAAAAAATTGCAGCCTTCGGATTGGGAGGGCTCAACATTTACTATTTCTAATCTGGGGATGTTTGGAATTGATGAATTTACAGCAATAATAAATCCACCCGACGCATGTATCCTTGCTGTAGGCGGCATCTCACAGATTCCGGTTGTAAAGAATGGGCAAGTTGTTCCAGGAAATGTGATGAAAGTTACCTTAAGCTGTGATCACCGTGTTGTTGATGGAGCTACCGGATCAGCTTTTTTGCAGACTTTGAAGTCTTTACTCGAGGAACCCGTAAGGTTATTGGTTTAATTAAATGATGCGGAAAACGATTTTTCGCATCATTTAATTCTTCGAATCTGCATACCCGAACACCTTTTGTAATAGCGCCGACTTCCTCGCTCCCGAGTTTGAGCGGATTTGCAGTTCTTCCTGGGCCACTTCATAAAATAAACCATCCATTGCTTTCTGCGTTGCGTAGGCTGTAAGGTCAGTTTGAACTTTAGTAACGAAAGGAACATTATTGTAGCGTGTGCTCATATCGGTCCAGTACCTGGTAGCTTCGGTTTTGTTAAGAGCCTCAGCAATTATAGGCTGGAACTTGGCGTTCAAAGCATCGCTGGTGACCCGCTGAAAATAAGATGTAGCCGTATTTTTTTCCTTACTGAGAAGAATGTTTGTCGCATCCTGAAGGGTCATTTGTTTTAATGCAGAGATAAAAATTGGTTTTGCTTCTTTGACAGCAAGTTCAGCGGCACGGTTCATACTCATTATAAAATCGTCGCAGGGCTTATTTAGTCCCAAACCCCTTAAAGTTTTTTCAACTTTTTGAGCTTCCGGAGGAAATAACAACTTTACGGCAGTATTACCAAGAAAGCCATTTTCGGTTGACAGCCTTCCGGTTCCAGCCGAGATGCCGATTTCCAGGGCTTCTTTTAAAGCACTTCCAATTTCCAACTGGCTAGGTGCGCTGCCCTGTGCCATAGAATTGGCCGCCTGTTTCAAAACACCAGGTATTTTTATTTGGGCACTGGAGGTATAGGTGACGGTCAGTGCCGCAACTGATAAAATTAGAGTCCTAAGTTTCATGATGTAAATTTAACAGGAAAATAAAGGTTAAAGTGATGGAAGTATACGGTGGTATATACGTCATTCATGAAGTTTGGTGATTAACCCCTGTTCCTGTCCGCGTAAGCAAATACCTTTTGTAGCAGCGGCGTACTGCGCGCAGATATCCTGGTTCTTATTTTCAGCTCTTCCTGAGCGATCTCAAAAAATATCCCATCTATTGCTCTGCCTGTTACAAATGAACTCAGGTCTGGGTTAACTTTTCCAACTAATGGAATTCTGTTGTAAGCGTTAATTGCATCAGACCAATGACGTGTTGCACCAACTTTCTGGAGGTTACTTTCAATTATTGGTCGAAATCGATCGGCTAGTTGTTGGCTGGTCACTCTTTTAAAATATAAAGTAGCTGCGTCTTGCTGGCCGCCAAGCAGGATATTTGTTGCATCCGAGAAGGTCATTCCCTTAACTGCAGAAATAAAAATTGGTTTTGCCTCGATTGCTGCGGCTTCTGCCGCCCGATTAATGCTTAGAATTACGTTATCGGCAAGATTATTTAAACCCACACTTCTTAAAGTCCGCTCCACTTTCTGCGCTTCTTCCGGGAACAAGATTTTAATCGCAGCATTTGCAAAGAAGCCATCAGTGGCTGAAAGCCTGTCGGCACTTGACGAAGTTCCGAATTCCAGAGCTTGCTTTAGTCCCAGAGAGATTTCAGAAGGTGTTGGATTGCCAAAGCCCGCCTGACTTAAAACCTGCGTAGCCTGATTTAAAGTGTCGCAGCTTGCAAAGAATAGAATAACAAAAGCCGACAATGTTAATTTTAGAGATCTCATATTGTGTTTAATAAGCAGGAATCCATAATTTATATTATTGGATAGGACCAATGATCAATTTTTTTATAATTATAGCAAATCCTTTGCCATTAATGTTTTGCTGGAATTGTTGTGCAGTCATTGGATCAATTTAATTCAAACAGTGATGGTATTTACCAAAATCCACATAATATTTTTTATACTTGATCGATTAAAGCCTTAAATGTTTTGAAATTTATTAAGGGTACTTCCGGTAAAGGTGATTTTGATGAGCATGCAATGCTGCTCGAATATCGAAAAACTGGAGATCTTGAAGTATTGGGAAGGCTTTACGAAAGTTATATGCCCCTCGTGTTTGGCTTGTGTCTAAAATATTTTAAAGATGAGGAGCTGAGCAAAGATGCAGTAATGCAGATTTTCGAAGAGTTGGTTAAAAAGTTGAAGATTCATGAGGTGAGTAATTTCAAAAGCTGGCTATATACCTTGTCACGGAACTATTGCTTAATGATTATACGCTCTTCTTCGAAGCATGAATTTGTGCCTATTGAAGAAAACGTTATGGAAAATGGAGGTTTCGTACATCTAGATATAGATGAGGCTCGTGAAAACAAACTTCATACAATGGAGAAATGCATAGAGAAACTACCTGCTGAGCAAAAAGACACTATAAGTCTTTTTTACCTTGAGCAGAAATGTTATAAGGATGTTTCCGATATTACAGGATATGACCTTAATAAAGTAAAGAGCTATATCCAGAACGGAAAGCGGAATCTCAAAATTTGTATAGAAAAGAACGGTGAAAAATAATTATCCTGATAGTCTGACAATTCAGCAATACCTCGAAGGTAAACTTGATCCTGACATGGCCCATCAGCTTGAAAGGCAAGCTCTTGATGATCCATTTCTATGGGAGGCGCTTGAAGGGTATTCAGTCTACAGAGATCCCGCTGCAGATTTAAGCATTCTTCAAAGGCAATTGCATGAACGAATCGTTCATTCTCAAGAAAATAAGAAAGTATTTGATCTTACCTGGCAAAGGCTGAGCGTTGCTGCTGCCGCGGCAGTTATGTTCGTGTCTGCAGGCATTTTGTTTTGGATGATTACTCCGAAGTTGCCCGAACGTCTTGCATCTCAGTCGCAGCAGCCGGTTGAGGTAAATGTAATTGACAGAGATTCTGTAGAGTCGGTAATCAAAAATAATGATGAGAATGTAATTGCATCCCAAAAAGGGAAAGGAGCAAACTTAGGTCAATCTGAAGCTACAGTGGTTGCCACCCGAGTCAATAATGCACCAAAATCCGGCTGGCAGTCGTACCGCGAGTATCTCAAACTAAATACTACAAAATTTGCTTCTGATCCTAGTCTTGAAGGGTCAGTTTTACTTTCCTTTCAAATCGGATTAGACGGCAAGCCGACAAATATAAAAGTTAAAAAAGGCCTGAATGAAGCTTACAATTTGGAAGCTATTCGTATTCTCCGAAATGGCTCCGACTGGAGTACGGCCTCTGATGGAAGGACTTACCAAAGTCGCCTGGAAATTAGTTTTCAGCGATAAATAGCTGGTCTCAGTTCAATTCCTTTCTTTTCCCTAAATTTGAATTCAATCGCAGCATTATGAAAAAACTATTGATGTTAATACCGATATTATTTGCTTTTGCCTGTCAGACGAAAAGTGGAGATGAAACCAAAGATTCAGTTAAGGGTGTTAAAGATCCTCATTCATTCGCAGAGCCGATGAAGGCTGTAGTGAAACATCTCGATCTCAATATAAAAGTAGATTTTGATACAAAGATAATCTCTGGAAAAGCTAGCTGGACGATTGAGAATCCTGCCCAGGGTAATGAAATTGTTTTCGACGCAAGAAATCTCAAAATTAGCAAGGTTACATTAGGCGATGACGAAAAAGTAACCACTTTCAATCTGGGAGACGACACCAAATTTATGGGTCAAGCACTAAAAGTTAAAATTGATGAAGCTACAACCCTTGTTAATATACACTACACAACATCGGTTGATGCAGCTGCGGTGCAATGGCTGAACCCTCAGCAAACGGCAGGTAAAAAATATCCTTTCATGTTTACCCAATCACAAGCGATCCTTGCACGCACATGGATTCCTTGTCAGGATAGCCCAGGCATCAGGTTTACATACAATGCAACAGTTGCAGTTCCTAAAGACTTGCTGGCTCTGATGAGCGCTGAAAATCCTCAGCAGAAAAGTTCTGAGGGCATTTATACCTTTAAACAGCCAAATGCGATTCCCTCTTATTTAATGGCGCTGGCAGTGGGCGATATTGAGTTTAAAGCTGTGGATGAGCGAACCGGAGTTTATGCTGAGCCTGTTACACTTAAAAAAGCAGCTTACGAGCTTGCAGATATGGGCAAAATGACTACTGCGGCAGAAAAGATATACGGACCCTATAAGTGGGGGCGATATGACGTGTTAGTTCTTCCGCCAAGTTTTCCTTTTGGCGGTATGGAAAACCCAATGCTCACATTTGCAACACCTACTATTATTGCAGGTGACCGTTCGCTGGTGAGCCTTATAGCTCACGAGCTAGCACATAGCTGGAGCGGAAATTTGGTTACGAATGCCAACTGGAACGATTTCTGGCTTAATGAAGGATTTACCACTTATTTTGAACGACGGATTGTTGAGGATGTTTATGGCAAAGACGAAGCTAAAATGCAGGAGTTACTCGGGTATCAGGGATTACAAAATCTGATAACTGAAATGGGGGCTACTAATGCCGATACAAAACTTAAAGCAAATTTTGAGGGTCGGGATCCTGACGAGGGCGTCAGCGATATTGCATATGAAAAAGGGTATGCTCTATTAAGAACCATCGAAGAGGCTGTCGGACGCGAAAAGTTTGACATCTTTCTCCGAGGATATTTTGATTCTTATGCTTTTAAATCAGTAACGACAGAGGTGTTTCTTGCATATTTAGAGGCAAATCTAATTAAAGGTGATAAGGCCCTGCAGTCTGTGATTAATGTCGATTCCTGGGTTTACCAGCCCGGGCTACCAACAAATAGCCCGCCTGTTAGTTCTGCGAAATTCACAAGTTTGGATAGTCTGATCAGTCAGTGGCAGAAAACAGGTGATATTTTAGTTTTCGACACAAAGCTTTCAACTAATGAAGCATTATACCTGATTAGCCATTTGCCAGCCAATATAACGCTAAAGCAGATGGCTGATCTGGACAGGATTTTTAACTTTACAGCCTCAGGTAATTCGGAAATTCAGGCAGCCTGGTATACCCTCGCTGTTCGTATGAAATATACGCCGGCATACTCAAATACCGAAACTTTTTTAACGGAAGTAGGTAGACGCAAATTCTTAATGCCTCTTTATAAAGAAATGGTGAAAACGTCTGAAGGAAAAGAATGGGCTAAAAAAATCTATACTAGAGCCAGACCAAATTATCATTCAGTGGCTTATAATTCGATTGATGAAGTGTTGAAATAGTATCAGGTATCAGGTATCAAGATGGAAGGCGCAGAGTCGTTCTCAGGTACTTGATACTCACTTCCTTACAAAAATAAACTCAGCACCACATAAAGAAACGCTGCCAGCGCAGCAGACACAGGGATGGTTAAAATCCATGCCCACATCAAGCTGATTGTAACGCCCCATCTGACAGCAGAAACACGTTTGCTTAGACCTACGCCGATAATGGCGCCGGTAATGGTATGAGTTGTAGAAACTGGAATTTTAAAATGCTCAGTCATAAAAAGTGTAATTGCTCCGGCAGTTTCTGCAGCTACACCTTCAAGAGGAGTTACTTTTGTGATCTTGGTTCCCATCGTCTTAACAATTTTCCAGCCTCCGCTCATTGTTCCTGCAGCAATAGCAGTGTAACATGCGATGGGTATCCATTCAGGGATGTGATTAATTTTTACTTTTCCATCAACTACAGAATACCCAACATGAAGCCATGAAGACATGGTATCAACGCTCAGGTTCGCATCTTTAAGGTAAACAATAATTGCTGCAGCAATAATTCCCATAACCTTTTGGGCATCGTTTCCTCCATGTCCAAGACTGAAAAGGGCAGACGAAACCAACTGCAACTTTTTAAACCACCATTCCGCTTTCGATGGGTTGGCATATCGGCAAATGTTTATAATTATTACAGTAATAACATAAGCCATGATCAATCCGATTATTGGCGCCAGCACAATGAAGGCTGCAATTTTTCCAATCACTCCCAGATTTATTACATCAAGTCCGCCATGTGCAACTGCGGCTCCTGCAAAACCTCCAATTAATGTATGCGAAGAACTAGACGGGATACCAAACCACCATGTCAAGAGATTCCAACAGATTGCAGCAATGATACCCGCCAGAATAACGACAAGGTTGATATTCATGGTGTCTGCAGTTTTCGCAACGGTATCGGCTACATTTAAACTGAAGATCCAATACGCAAGAAAATTAAAAAACGCAGCCCAGGCTACGGCCTGAAATGGAGTAAGTACTTTGGTTGAAACTACTGTCGCAATAGAATTTGCAGCGTCATGAAAACCGTTGATATAATCAAACAGCAGCGCTAAAATTATGACGACAATTAATAATGTAAAACCCATGGATCTTAAGTGGTACCGTATAAATTTTAGGCGTTTTTCACAAGTATTGATTCCAGCACGTTGGCTGCATCTTCACACATATCTGTTGCATCTTCCAAAGCAGATAAGATCTCTTTATATTTTATCAACTTCACTGCATCTTTTTCATACATGAAGAGTTCGCCTACTGCCTTGTCAAACACATAATCAGCCTGATTTTCAATGCTGTTGATACGAACACACGAATCAGCAATAATGCGGACATTCTTAAGATCCCGAAGCTCGTGAATTGCTTTGTTTAAATCCTGGCAAGCTTGCAGGATAAGGCTAGCCAACTCTTTAATCGGAGGAGTAATTTCAGTGACCTGATACAGGTCAATCCGGCTTGCAGAGCCATGAATATAATCTGCGATATCATCCAGAGCACTAGCCAGACGATGAATATCTTCGCGATCAAATGGTGTTATGAAATTTTTGCTTAATTCGAGATGGATCTGGTGAGTGATCTCGTCGCCGGTATGCTCCAGATCTTCAATATCTTTAAAAAGTTCTTTCCTGCGCGTAAGGTCGTCTGTATTAAGCGCCTCCACAAGCTTTTCACCGAGACTTATCAGATTAGCGCTATCCTTTTCAAAAAGCGGGAAGAATTTTTTATCTTTTGGAATAAAGTACTGGAAAATACTGTTCAATGACATCTCATGAGGGTTTAAAGATTATGCAAAAATATCATACCAATGTTAAGTTAATGTTAACATTTAGGCCGGAGCGGTTACTTTAAATGCTCCAGTGTAAAACCAAAAGTGGAGCCGATATTCTCTGTACTTCTTACAGTTATTGTTTGCTGGTGCGCTTCAATAATATGTTTTACAATTGCCAGGCCAAGACCTGAACCACCGATCTGACGAGAACGGCTTTTATCGGTACGGTAAAATCGTTCAAATACCCTTGGAAGGTATTTTTCTTCTATTCCAATACCATCGTCGGTTATTTCAACGAGAATTTGGTCATGAAGTTCGAACGTTTTTATTGACGTTGTTCCTTTAGTTTTGCCGTATTTAAATGAGTTGTCTATAAGGTTCACCAAAACCTGCCTTATCTTTTCCCTGTCAGCATTTACCCATGATACATAATTGTACTTTTCCTTGAACTCCATGGTGACGTGATACTTCTTTGCCTTAAGCTCTAAAGACTCGATAACTTCAGTAATAAGTTCCGAAAGATCAAATTTCTCATAATCAACAGGTATCTCGCCGCTTTCCAGTTTGGATATCGCGTCCAGGTCTTTTATGAAAAAAGCCAGCCGATCAACGTTCTTTGCAGCCTTGTCCAGAAATTGCTTCGAAAGTTCCGGATCATCTATATCGTCCTCCTGTAATGCCTCTATGTACCCCTGTATAGCAAAGAGGGGCGTCTTAAGTTCATGAGAGATGTTAGAGAGAAATTCCCGTCTGAATTTTTCCTGTTCTTTGAGCTGGTCGATTTCAGACTTTTTATCCCGCGCCCATTCTTTTACTTCATGCTCAACGTCGTTAATAGGATCAGCACTAACGTACTCCCCCAATGCGTCTTTAAGGTCCCGGCCGAGCTTAAGGTTATGTATAAGTTTATAAATAAGCTTGATCTTACTGTAAACAAAGCGTTCTATCAGATAATAAAATACGGCGTATGAAATAATAAGTGAAATGGAAAATGTTATGATTACGTCGACCCATTTCTGCTGGAAATAGAAATTGATGATCGATAGAGACAATGCAACAGCTAGTGCATTAATAAAAACCAGAACCCATAGTTTCATAGAGCTAAATTACAATTTAAAAAACTTGGCCATGAGTCTTTTTAACTATCATTTTGTTAATCGCCGGTAAATTACTCAATGCTCCGACAGCTATTTCCGAGAGAAAGGGTTTTCCAAATAAATGCTGAATAATTCTCCCGGATCGCAATCGCCACACAAATTCTTTTCTCCATCTTCTGCTATAATCCTGCTCTAAAGCAAGCCTGTCGAAATTATGTTCAATGCCATGCCGGATGATACTTTCTGAAAGAATCTTGGCTGAATGTATTGCGATCGCCATCCCGTTTCCGCACAAGGGAGTTATCATACCCGCTGAATCTCCGCAAAAAAGCAAATGATTATCTATCAGCGTTTTTGGTTCAAAGGATATTTCATTAATTACTTCAGGCTTTTCAGTTATGAATTCGGAATTTTTAAAAAGATGCCTTAAAAAAGGATTTTTATGCAGCACATTTTCTTCCATTTCGACTATTCCCTGGTAGTTTTTCAGGTTAGCTGTGGAGGAAAGGTAGCAGAGATTGAATTTGTGATCTTCTATTTTGCAGACTCCCGCATATCCTCCGCTGAAATTATCAAGCCTGATGAGGTTATTGGGAAGGTCGGTTTTTATATGATACTTTACTCCTAAAAAAGGGCTACGATTGTAAAAGAATCTGCGCTTTAATTTTTGATCCAGGTTTGATCTTTTGCCATGGGCCGCAATGGCTAAAGCGGAGTGATGTATTCCGTTTTCGGCTGTTATTTCGAAAAATTCTTCTTTAAACTGAATATCGATAACTTTTTCAAACAGGAAGGTCACTCCCAGTTTTTCCGCATGTTCAAAAAGCAGCTTATCGAGCCGATAGCGGCTTAGTCCAAAGCCCCCCATGGGAAGTTCTGCTACAAGCTCCTTTCCCCTCTCCGTGGTTACTGACAGGCGGTTGATCTGAGATGCCCCCAGAACTGATAAATTAATTCCGAGTGACTGCAAGAAGGGCAATGCTTCGTTTGAAATATATTCTCCGCACACCCTATGAAAAGGATATCGTTTTTTTTCAAAGACAGTAACTTCGAATCCTCCTTTTTGCAATAAAATGGCCGAAGTTAAGCCTGCCAGGCCACCACCTATGACAATGAGTTTTTTATGCCCCCCCATTTCAATCAGGTTTTGTTGAATCGATACACAGTTGCCACCTAAATGCCCACATCCACCTGAGAGTATAGCTGCGGATTTCTGCTTTATGAAGCATGTTTTTAATGTCCGCACTTTTGAAACTTCGCATTACCGAAACTTTTGAATCGTGCTTAACCATTTCCGACTTTGAGAAAACAGATGTTAGCAGGCCAATCGAATGGTATGCAAACCAATGTCTGTGAAGATCATTTACAATAACTGCCGTAGTGGCACAATCTTTCATTTTTTCTATCAATTTAATCCATTCAGTATCTTGAAAATGGTGCGTAAACAGACTGGATATTACAATATCAAATTGATTTGTACCCAGGTTATCGCTCATAACATCCGATAGAATGTAACTGATCTCAGGAAAATCAATTGACTTTGCACGTGCATATTCAACTGCAGCAGAAGTAGCATCAATGCCAATTAAAGTGAGTTTCAGATTTCTTTTCCGGGCCCATAGGGCAATACGCCTCAGAGAATCTCCGCCTCCGCAACCCCAATCGCTGACAGACATTCCATCTTTCAGTTTTAGATCTTTAAAAGCGTTAAAGAATACCCGATAACCGCCAAGCATGGCATTAACAACTTCCAGCTCGTCCATAATCGGATCTATAACCCCATGGCCTAGCGAAAAGTCGTCCATCATTTCGTCTTCAGTACTCCTGCGACTAAAATCAGGCATCAATAATTTTTTTTAGAATCATGGATTCCACAGTCAGACCCGGTCCAAATGCAAATCCAAGGATATTTTTGCTAATACCTGCACCTTTTTCAGACAATGTTTTTTCAAGAACGAAAAGAATGCTTGCCGATGACATATTGCCATAGTCTCTTAGAACTTCATAGCTGAATTTATTCCTTTCGTGTGAAAATCCTAATGCAGTCTCCGCAGCTTCCAGGATTTTCCTTCCGCCCGGATGGATAGCATAGAGTTCGATATCATCTGCATTAAGGCCAGCTTTTTCAAGTAGCGTCTTAGCGACAGCGGGAATATGTTTAAATATTAGTTTGGAGACTTTTGATGTCAGCTTCATTTCAAAACCTTTATCACCAATATTCCAGCCCATTTCATTTTTTGCCGCAGGTATGAATTCTGAATAGAATGTGTCGAGCTGAAGAACGCTGCCAGATAGTGTGCGATGGCTGGAATTTTCAATAATCGCAGCTGCTGCTCCGTCTGAGAAAAGCGAGTTTGCTACCCAATTATCCAGGGTGTTTTCTTTTTGGAAATGAAGGGTGCATAATTCAATACATACTACCAAAACTTTTGCATCGCTTTGTGCGCGGCAGATGTAATCCGCAGTTTTGAGGGCGTTTAGGGCCCCGTAACATCCCATGAAGTTTATGCAGGTACGCTCAACACCGGGGTGCAATCCGAGTAACTCCACAAGATTAATATCGATTCCTGGTGCGTACATTCCGGTGCAGCTGACAGTTACCAGATGCGTTATTTTTGAGCTAAAATTTTCACTATAACTTTTCAAGCAGCTTTTAACTGCAGCTAAAGCTAAGCCGGCGGCCTCCTGCTGGTATTTTGCCATTCGCTTTTCAGTTCCAGGGAATGAGTTTTCATCCTCAGAATTTTCGAAAAGCAGCCGCCCTTCATTTGTTTTCTTACCGAAATCAGGAAGTACAGAGAATCGGAAGTCTATCCCGGAGTTATCATAAATATTTTTTAGGCGCGATGCGTTATTTTTATCCAGGTTGAATGCCTCGGCCATAAATTGGTAAATATCATGCTGGGGAGTCCGGTATTTTGGGTTAGCGGTACCAATCGCGGTTATACAACTGCTCATCAAGGGAAAGTACTAATTATTATCTTTATTGGTTTTCTTTCTAACATGTTTTTTCAGTACCTCTTTTAAATTCATTAAAGGCGCAGTGAATTACCTTATATTGTAATTTAGTAAAATGAATTCTCATTGGAAATTCTTACCAAGTAAATCGGCAATTTTACACTTGCGGTTCGCCTTTTCGTTTTTTCTATTACCGGTATTCCTTTTCGCATGCAGCCAGGCCCCGCAGGTAATTCTCATAAATACGATTCTGACCTTTGTCATCTGGCATCTACTTGTTTACCCGGCAAGTAATGGATATAACAGCTATTTTGACAAAGACGAGAATAGCATCGCTCTTATTGAAAAACCGCCAATCGTTGATAAAAGCCTGTATTATTTTTCTATTTTTCTGGATGTTGCGGGGATCCTATTAGCAGCAGCAGTCAGTTTGAGCTTATTCATAGCAGTAATTATTTACGGATTATTTTCAAAGTTATATAGCCATCCTTCAGTAAGGCTGAAAAAATACCCGATAGTGAGTTTTTTGATAGTTTTTATATTTCAGGGGGCATGTGTTTACTATAGCAGTTATGCTGCAATTTCAGGCCTGAATATCGTCCCCGGATGGAATCTCAATTTTATTATTGCCGGTTTAATATGTTCATGTCTTATCGGTGCAACATATCCGCTAACCCAGGTTTATCAGCATGCGGAGGATAGGGAGCGGGGTGACAGAACATTAAGCCTCGTCCTGGGAGTAAGAGGTTCTTTCTGGTTTTCTGCTGTGATGTTTGTAATCGCAGCTATTC
The DNA here is from genome assembly GCF_046590655.1 of Daejeonella sp. Classification (GTDB taxonomy): domain Bacteria; phylum Bacteroidota; class Bacteroidia; order Sphingobacteriales; family Sphingobacteriaceae; genus Daejeonella. Next base: position 8,122 of record NZ_JBKJUM010000006.1, on the reverse strand, counting down.
TATTGTGGTTTTATTGGTATAGGTTAGATTTGATAACTCATTTCTGGCTTTTCTTGGTGATGGTAATTCCTGTATTAATCTTTTTTTGTTTCTGGTTCCTAAAGGTTTATAAAGATCCAGCTGAAGCCAATTTCAGAAATATGAACAAGATGACCTTATTAAGCGGCGGAATGATGGTGATCTATTTCGGTTTGCTAAACTTTATTTAGCGTTCACCATTCCATTCACTCTTGAATTGCCCCAAATAAAGTTCCATGAAACTATGGCGCTCCAGAGCAATCTGCCGGCCTGTTTCCGTATTCATTTGGTCCTTTAAAAGGAGCAATTTTTCGTAGAAGTGATTAATTGAAGGCGAAGAAGAGTTTTTATACTCTTCCTTTCTCATATTCATGGCCGGAGGAATTTCAGGATTGTAGATCTCCCGGTTTTTGAATCCACCGTAAGTAAAAGCTCTTGCTATCCCAATAGCTCCTATTGCATCAAGTCTGTCGGCGTCCTGTACTATCTCAAGTTCCCTGGAATGGAAATTAACAATACCCAGTCCCGATCGGAACGACATATTGCGAATTATTTCTTGAACATGCCTGATGATTTTTTCCTCGACATGGATTGATCTGAGAAAATCTCCGGCTTTCTGAGGGCCTATTTCTTCATCACCACCATTAAACTTACTATCATCAATATCATGAAGTAGAACGGCAAGCTCAACAACCAGCTGGTCGGCTTTCTCACTTGCCAGAATAAGTTTGGCATTATTGTATACACGATGGATATGCCACCAGTCGTGTCCAGCTTCGGCACCAGCCAGGGATTGTTTGACGAATTGCTCTGTTTGGGCGATGTGCACTTTATTCTCCGGGCTTTGGTTCACGCTTGCTGCCTTCATATAATTCATATTCCAAGAGCCTGCAGTCAAGCTTTCCATTATAGAATTCAACTCTTCGGGATGCCCGGAGGCCTATCTTTTTCGCCAGGTCAGGATTACCAGTAAAGATATAACCTTTGTAGCCTTTGCAGTGCTGCTTCATGAAATCCCCTATGCGCTTATAAGTTGCTTCAAGCTTTGAGTGAACACCCAGACGTTCCCCATATTCCGGGTTGAAAGCAACTATTCCCGGACCTTCCGGAACCTCAGTGTCTGCAAAGTCGCAAACTGCGAAATCTATAAGATGGTCGACGCCGGCAGTTTTCGCATTTCGCTGGGATACATCTATAGCATCTGCAGAAAGATCCGTTGCAAGTATGCGGGCTGGCATTTCCTTCTTAGATTGGTCTTTTAGCTTTCGTCTTTCCTTAAAAAACACTTCTTCTTCGTAGCCCATAATGTGCATGAAGCTATAATTCATGCGAAACAAGCCTGGCGTTTTATCTGTTGCAAGAAGTGCCGCCTCGATCGCCAAAGTTCCTGAACCGCACATTGGGACAATGAAAGGGGTTTTCTTATCCCATAGGGTTGCCATAATTACTCCGGCAGCCAGAGCTTCCAGCATTGGAGCTTTCCCGGGAATTTTGCGGTAACCATGTTTCGCTAATGTTTCTCCCGAAGTATCAATGAATATCTCGGCATCGTTTTCTTTCCAATATAAATGTATAACGGCTTTGTCAGCCTCGGGCCCCGTGTTCGGCCGGATCCCCTTCTTTTCCTTAATACGATCTACTATCGCATCCTTAACTTTAAGGTTTGCGAACAAGGGGGTTGTGATCGTTTCGTTATCAACGGTTGAGCTAACGGAAAAATATCCTGTAAAATCAATCAGTTCTTCCCACTCGATTTCCAGTAATTCCTTATAAAGCCGGGCCGGATTTTCTGCTGTGAAAGATTTGATAGAATACAAAACCTGGCTTGCGCATCTCAAGTTTAGATTTAGTGGAATACAGTCGTTAATTGAGCCTTCAAGCTCTACGCCTGTACTAAAAGCACGTACGATTTTATATCCTAATGCTTCAACTTCACGTTGCAAATAAGGCGATAAACGATTATTGCATGTGATGATGATTTTACTCTTATTGTGGAAAACTTGCATAATAATTTGCAAAGTTAACAATTAAAACCTGCCTTAATTTTATACTTTTACAATTGTATGCGAAGCCAGTTTTGTCCCACCCCAATGGACGGTTTTTCATCATTATATTATAGTTTAGAGGATATAATTAAATACAATTAACCATGGACATTAAAGGAAAAGTACATGAAATCTCACAGGTAATTACAGTGAGTGAAAAGTTCAAAAAACGTGAGCTGATATTAGAATATGCTGAAAATCCAACTTACCCGGAGTATGTGAAGTTTGAAGCCGTGCAGGATAAAGTAAATTTATTTGATAATGTTAAAGTTGGAGATCAGGTAGAGTTGTTCTTTAATCTACGCGGTCGGCCGTGGACAGATAAAACCGGCAAGACATCTTATTTCAATACACTTTCTGTGTGGAGATTAAATCCGCTTGGAGCTGAAACTTCATCGGCGTCTGCGCCAGAATACGCTGCACCCGTTGATATTACTTCTGCACCTGAGGACGATGATTTGCCGTTTTAATGAACTTTAACCGCTGAGGACGCAGAGTTTTTTTCCAGAGTTCGCAAAGTTGCAATGAACTTTGGCAAGATAACCTATGCGATATACAAACTTTGCGCTCTTAGCGCCTGCCGTCAGGCAGGTGTACTTTGCGTACTCTGTGGTAAAAACTAAAATTCAAAAGCCCCTTAATCGTATACACGTAAGGGGCTTTCTACTCTCATATAAACATACTTATTCTTTAACCAGCCTCTTCACATACCAGTTACCGTTCTGGCTTACCGCAACGTAATACACCCCGTTTTTCGGAAGGGTAAGTTGTTTAACATAATTGCCGCTAAATCCTGAAAGTTCGTCAGTAAAGATTGATTTCATGTCGCTATCATAAATTTTGATTTTTGCAGAATCTTTACTTGCTAAACTAAAGGAAAGAGTTATTTTTCCGTTTGAAAAATTAGGGAACAAAGTCAGGTCGCTAACATCAAGAGATTTAGTAATAGTTTCATTGCCGGTTATATTCTTTAATTGTTCCTTACTTGCATCGCCGATTCTAATGTTCATATGGCTGGAAATGCCGTCCTTATCAGTATGGTTATAATTGAATGAGGAAGAGTTATTTCTTTCCATAACACTTGGGAATAGCCTTTTTTCAAATCCCATAGCAGGTCCATCGCCCCGGAAAACCATTGCCCCTGGCATTCCTGTAGCCCTTTCACGATTCATCGTAATCACGCGTTTTCTTAAATTACTATCAAGTCCGAAGTTTTCGAAGCTATTTATCAAACTGTCCGCATTGAATTTAAAATTCATGCTGCTGTCTCCTCCGAAGCTAAACACCTGAAATTCTTTATCAAGAAGCATCCTATCACCATTAGGTTTTATCACTCTCAGGTCTCCGGGTTTGTTGCCTTTGAAATTATAGCTTCTCAATTCAGCGCCTATATCATTATTCCAAACAAGGGCATTTGGTTCTTTTACTTTTCGCGTAATCACAACGTCCTTATTACCCCCACCTTCCTTTCTAATCACCACTTCATCTCCGCGGGTGCGTATCGAAGAACCTCCTTTAAAATTTCTCTCCATCTCCTTAATTTCTCTCCGGAGTTTGGTGCGTTCATCGTTGCTAAGCTCACTAAATTTCTTTCCATTTACCGCGGTATCGCCATTATATATGATAATGCTGCGGGTTAGCCCATTTTTCTCCTGGCCATGAGCTGCATAGTCGGGTGCTACTGCTGCGATGGCAAACAGGCATAAAAGGCTTTTGAGTAAGTTCTTGTTCATGATGGTTTCGTTTGATTATATTTAAGCTTAACAAAAATATTGCAGCGAAGGGAGCCATTTTGTTAATGCTTTGTTAAAAAGTGTTAAAACTGGCTTGTCTTAGAGTCAGTTACGTATTTTTGTGATTGAATGAAGAAAAGGAGCATCAGTTTGATCATCGCTTTAATGGCTATTGCGCTTGTAGGTGTAATGGGGATGCAGCTCTATTTTTTCAGAGAATCCTATCAGTTACAGGAAAAACTCTTTGATCAATCAGTTCATGAAGCTCTCACAAGAGTAGTAGAGCGTATTGAAAAACGGGATGCGAATGATTTCCTTGTAAAAAAGGCAGAGAAAGCTGCAGTGTCAGTACCGAAAAAGGTTATTCAGAATCCAAGACTCCCTAAGATAGAGCAAGTTCTCCTAAATAAGCGTGCAGAAAAGTTTTACGATATGAAGTATGTACTTCGCGAAAAAAGAAAAGAGGATAGTATTTTTAGAATCCGGGATAGCATTTTCCTTGCCCGAAATCCGAACGTCCTGATCATTGATGATGCTTTATCTGCCGACGAATTAAAAGATCAGCAATTTAATCTGAGGGTTGACGTAACAGAATATTTTGATGCATTTGGCCAATTGCAGGAGAAAACTCACCAAACCTTATCCCGGATAAAAAATAATAGAATACCCGTTACTGCTTTTGGGGTAGGTGTTCCGGGCTCTGACCCGGTACGTGACTCGGTAAGGCAATATATCATTTTTGATGATGTGAACGGTACTTCGCTTCGTACAATTCCAAAACCGAAATTGCGTTTTAACATGCCGCATGTAACGCCGATTATCAGAAAGAAGAACAAGGTCGAAAAAGTCCAGGAACTACTGGCTGCCGAGACAAAGAAAGGAGATGTATTCAAGGATCTCTTTGAGGAATACGGTAAAGTAAGTCTTCCTTTAAGTAAAAGGATCCATCCTCAAACTCTTGATTCTATGCTTAGGATGGAACTTATTAATCGTTCAATCAACAGTGAGTTTGAATATAAGGTAACTTCAGCTAAAAGAGATTCGCTGATTTTCACACGCGCATCTAATCAGACAAAATTCCTGCCTTATAATAGTTATGAAATTCCACTTTTCCCAAAAGAAATCATTAGGGACTCCGGCATGCTGACGATAACATTCCCGGATAAGAACAGCGTCATACTGGCGAATCTTACGGCGATGATGAGTCTATCCGGTGGCTTGCTATTAATACTTATTTTCTGTTTTGGATATACCATTCATACTATCCTGATGCAGAAAAAATTGTCTGAAATGAAGACCGACTTTATCAATAATATGACCCATGAATTTAAGACTCCGGTTGCAACAATTATGATCGCAAGCGAGGCTCTTAGGGATCCTGAGCTTACGACAGATAAAAAGCGCATAGACAAGTTGGCCAATATTATTTATGATGAAAATGTGCGTCTGGGTAGTCATATTGAACGTGTATTGAATATTGCAAAAATTGACAAAGGAGATTTAACAATTGAACATAAAGATGTTGAAATGAATGACCTTCTTTCAGCGATTGTAGACAGCATGTCGCTACAGCTTCAAAAACGGAATGCGCATATTGATCTGGATTTGCAAGCCAGAAATTCTACGATAATGGGGGACGAACTTCATCTCTCAAATATAATTTTCAATCTTCTTGACAATGCTAACAAATACAGCACTGAGGATCCACAGATTAAGATAAGCACATTAAATTCGGGTAAGCACTTGATTATAAAAGTGGCTGATAAGGGAATCGGGATGAATCGGGATCAGCTTAGTAAAATATTTGATCAGTTCTACCGCATTCCTACTGGTAATCTGCACGATGTTAAGGGATTTGGCCTGGGCTTGAGCTACGTCAACAATATTGTAAAAAAATTACATGGAACAATTAAGGTGAGGAGTGAGAAAGACAGGGGTTCGGAGTTCGAAATTAGTTTTCCGTTGAAAACTGCTTGACTATCAGTCCCCGGAGTGATTAATTAAACGCAGAGGACACAGAGTTCGCGCAGAGGGTGCAATTGACCATATGGGTAAATATTTGACTGATTCCTCTGCGTTGCGGTAAAAAAACACATGAAAAAGATATTATTAGCCGAAGACGATCCCAATCTGGGAATGCTTTTACAGGATTACCTGCAATTGAAAGGAAAGTTTGAGGTTATCCTTTGTCAGGATGGGGAAGAGGCATTACGGGCCTTCACAAAGGAGCAATTCGATGTATGTATTTTTGATGTAATGATGCCTAAGAAAGATGGGTTTACCCTGGGAAGAGAGATACGCAAGATCAACCCGAAGGTGCCGATCATTTTCGCCACGGCAAAAGCTATGATTGAAGATAAGTCTGAAGCTTATAACCTGGGCGGGGATGATTATATAACTAAACCATTCAGGATAGAGGAATTACTGCTTCGTATCAATGCGCTGTTAAAGCGGGTGTCCGGACCGGATAATAGTGACTCCGCCGATCAGCCGACGAAATTTGATATCGGAAATTATAAGTTTGACTATACTGCCCAAATGATCAGTATAGGGCCTGATCAGCAAAAAGTTTCTACTAAAGAGGCAGAGCTTCTGCGTCTGCTTTGCCTTAAAAAGAATGAAGTATTAACACGGGAAGAAGCATTGATCAGTATCTGGCATGACGATAATTATTTCAATGGCAGAAGTATGGATGTATTCTTAAGCAAGCTACGGAAGTATTTAAAAGAGGACCCGAAGGTGGAGATTATTAACGTTCACGGGAAAGGGTACAAGCTGCTGGTTAACTAGTTGTACGTTGTACGTTATACGTTCTACGTCTGGGTTAAATGAAGTGGTAAGTTGTAGGTTGTAAGTTATAAGTCTGAATGACAATGTACATTCATATCCTACAAATGTACCGCTTAGAAGAAAAACTTAAAACCTATAACTTACAACCTATAACTTGAGCGTTAGCAAGAACACTTTAAACGTAAAACGTATAACGTACAACTCCTAAAGGTCAAACTTTATCCCCTGTGCCAGCGGCAATTTGTCAGAGTAATTTATCGTATTTGTTTGTCTGCGCATATAGGCTCTCCACGCATCCGAGCCCGATTCCCGTCCTCCTCCAGTTTCTTTCTCGCCGCCAAATGCACCACCAATCTCGGCGCCGGACGTACCGATATTCACATTAGCAATTCCGCAATCAGATCCTGCGAAGGATAAAAATTGTTCTGCTTCGCGGAGATTCAAGGTCATTATTGCAGAGGAAAGGCCTTGCGGAACACCATTCTGCATAGCTATAGCTTCGTCCAGGTTTTTATATTTCATGAGATATAAAATTGGAGCAAACGTTTCGTGCTGGACTATTTGATAGTCATTCTTAGCTTCTGCTATGCAGGGCTTAACATAACAGCCAGATTCGAAGCCTTCGCCATCCATCACACCGCCCTCAACCACGAATTTTCCACCCTCTTTCCTGCATTTCTCGATAGACTCAAGATAACTTTTCACAGCATCCTGATCAATCAGCGGGCCTACATGATTATGCTCATCTAATGGATTCCCGATCTTTAACTGTCCGTAGGCTTTCACCAGCTTATCCCTGAAATTATCATAAACGCTTTCATGGATGATCAGTCTTCGGGTGGAAGTACACCGTTGTCCTGCAGTACCAACTGCGCCAAATACCGCTCCGACAAGTGACATTTCAAGATCAGCATCTTTAGAGATAATGATCGCATTGTTCCCCCCAAGTTCCAGTAAACTTCGTCCCAAACGGGCACCAAGTGCAGCGCCCACAGCTTTACCCATCCGGGTTGAGCCCGTGGCAGAAACCAGAGGAACGCGTTTATCTTTGCTCATAGCCTCCCCAATAGTCCTGTCACCTATAACCATGCAGGAGACTCCTTCCGGAACCTGATTTGCTTCAAATACCTTTTGAATAATATGCTGGCAGGCAACTGCAGTCAATGGAGTTTTTTCGGATGGCTTCCACACACAAACGTTACCACAAACGATGGCAAGCGTGGCATTCCAGGCCCAAACTGCAACAGGGAAGTTGAATGCGGAAATTATGCCTACCACACCCAGAGGATGCCATTGTTCGTACATCCGGTGAGCGGGTCGTTCGGAGTGCATGGTCAATCCGTATAACTGACGGGAAAGTCCGACTGCAAAATCACAGATATCGATCATTTCCTGAACTTCCCCATAGCCCTCCTGTAGGCTTTTCCCCATTTCGTAGCTAACAAGTTTCCCCAAATCCTCTTTTTTCTCGCGCAGCGCATCGCCAAATTGACGAATAACGTCTCCGCGCTTGGGGGATGGCCATATCCGCCAGGT
>NZ_JBKJUM010000003.1:0-11785 GCF_046590655.1 Daejeonella sp. | reverse complement strand
ACAGTTGCCTACAGTCAGAACATAGAAAAGAAAATTTCAAGCCTCGAAGTTTCACTTTTAAGAGACACACTTATGCTTGAAGGGAATGCATATGCCTTCAACAATATCCGGGTAAATAATACGGGACAGATATCCCGGTCATTTAATATTGATTTAGATTTGCCTTCCGACTGGTCAAAAATTATTGATCTTCAAAAACTCTTCACTATTCAACCCGGAGAAAACCTCATTATCCCGTTTCGGATAGCTGCTTCATCTCTATCCCAAAGCGATAAGAGCTACAGGGCTATATTAAAGTTCGCGATGCCAGCTGAAAATATCAGTGATACTTTAGCTATAGTTTGCCTGATTAAAGCGCGTACATTATGGAAAATGAGCCTGCCAAATAGTAACATCCTTAAACAGGTAACTGGTGAAAACGCAATATTTCCAGTTTTACTGCGTAATTCGGGAAGCGCACCAGAACAAATTTCGCTCAATTTTAACGATAATGTCGGACTAAATATCCAAGACATTTTAAACGTGACTGTCCGTCCCGGAAGTGATACACTGTTGCAGGTAAATATTCCCGCAGATGATCGATTTCAGAATGCCCGGGAAGTCCGTATCATAGTCGAGGCAAGCAGTAAATCTAAAGATAAGCAGTCGGCTGAGCAACTAATTTCAGCGTTGAACTCCTCCCTGAGAGCAAACAAGACTCCTTGGTTTAATCTGCCACTGACCTTAGAAGTTGTGGGACAAAATGCTTTTACTGCTGGCGAAACCTTCACCTTGAATGGAGAATTGAACCTCGGTTTTAAGGATGAGCGTGGAGTGTCGATAAATTATCAGAGCGAGAGCCTTTATGGAGCCCGGGGAGGGCAATCTTTTATCCAGGCTCAATACCGCTCTAAAGGCTTAAATATAAGTGCCGGAGACCAGACCGGCTTTAAAAACTTCCAGATGATAGGTTATGGAGCTCGTAGTACTATCCCGCTTCGAAATAAAACTCAGGAAATACAAATATCTGCAATCAAGAGCAAGCGATACAGAACCTCTCAATTTACATATCAGCATCAGTTCACGACCAAAAAAGGCTCTCTAAGCATTGAAAATTTTGGATTCTTCGACCCAGATAAAGGAATAAACAGCTATATATCAGAATTAATGCTAAAAAGGTCTCTAGGTACGAATACAACAATAGGCTTTTTCCAGGCCGGTGGCTTTGAAGATATTAACCAGGCTACATTTTCTGATAAGAGATTATCATCGCGTACAGCATTACAGATTAACAGTAAATATAAAAAGATCAGTATCCGATCAAGTACCGACAGGGCTTCAAAATATTACCCCGGTTTCAATAAAGGATTATTTACAAGTACAAACGACGTGAGTCTTTTAGGTGAAGTACAGTCTCTATCTGCTTTTGCAAATATTAACTATCGTGGAGCATTACCAGATTCAGGAGTTTACGTAGCATTATTAAGTCTTAACAGTCATGAATATGGCTTAAAGTATGGTATATCACGGAAAACCTGGAGTAATTTTTTAACGGCGTCTTACTTGGGCCAGACAGAAGCCGGAGCTGATTCGGTAAAGAGCGGCACTTTTAGATTAGGCCTTGCAATGAATAAACGATTTGGTCAGAGTGCATTTTTGAACCTAGCTGTGAATGCGGGAAAAATTAGCCTTCCCGGTCTTGATAGCGTCAAGTCAACCAGCTTTAACAGTAGTGGCACTTTCCAGAGGAGAAATGTTGGAATCAATGCCCGATATGAGTATGGTTTTTCGCAATTAGGCGACATATACTCATACCTGCAAACGGGCCAAATACCTGAAAGGCTAAATGGAAATATATTTATAGAAAATTCACTCTTAAAAGGCAGTGTCCAGCTTAGAAACCAGGGAGATTTTAACCTAAATTATAGCGGCAACGACAAAAATTTCTCCCTGAGGTCCGATATTATTTTTAATCTCAGAAAGTCTTATACTCAGTTTAAACTATCCTATTTAAGGACTTTCAATAATATCGGCAGTTCAAATCTCAATTTGAGTATTAGAAAAAATCTCAATCTGCCTCTCCCCGGGATAAGGAAGTTTGAGACAATGGATGTTGTACTTTTTAAGGATATCAATGCAGATAGCGTATACAACGACGGTGATGAGGTGCTCCCGGACGCGACCATCCGGATTAACGGTAAATCTTTTATAAGTGATGCAAAAGGAAGGATATCTTACAGAAATGTTAGCAGGGGTGTTTATGATATTGATCTTACAATGAGTGCGCAAAAAAGCTGGGTACCACAGTCTGCATTCAGACAAACTGTCGAAGTAAATAAAGAAACCAATGTTTTTATTCCATTCAAAAAAACTGCTTTCTTCATAGGAAAGGTAATTCTGAACAGAGCATTAAATAGCACGAAAACTTTCAGTACAGCTAATATTAAAATTATGGCTGTTAGCTCGAAAGGGGAGACTTTCACGACTCTCACAACTGAAAATGGCTCCTTTTCTTTTAGTGTGCCTGAGGACAGGTATGAAGTAAGGATTATCAGCTCCGCTTTTGATACTAGTTTCCAAATTGCTGAAAGCGTGCTCCATACAGATTTAAAGAACCCGCTATTAATGAAACCGCTGGAGTTTATTGTGACTGAACAAAAAAGACAGATTAATATTCGGAAAGCTGGCCCCTAGTGAGCTGCGTTAATCTCTTTCCACAAAAGGTCTTTCAACTCTACCAGTCCTTTTTGCGCAACCGATGAAATGAATATGCAGGGCAGGTCGGGAAGTTCCATTTTTAATTCATCCATCAGCTCATCATCAAGCATATCCGATTTGCTTATTGCAAGTACACGTGGCTTTTGCATCAGTTCCGGGTTATACTGCTCAAGCTCGTTTAGAAGGATCAGGTATTCCTCTTTAATACTTCTGTTTGTATCCGCCGGTACCATAAATAAAAGCACTGAGTTCCTCTCAATATGCCTCAGGAAACGAATACCCAGCCCTTTACCCTTTGATGCTCCCTCAATGATCCCGGGGATATCGGCCATTACGAAGGACTTGTTATTCCTATAAGATACTATCCCCAGATTCGGAACAAGCGTGGTAAATGCATAATCGGCAATTTCGGGTTTAGCGGCGGAGACTACTGAAAGAAGGGTAGATTTTCCTGCGTTAGGGAAACCCACCAGGCCGACATCAGCCAAAATTTTCAATTCAAGCACCATCCACTCTTCCTTGCCGGGTTCGCCCGGTTGAGAATATCTCGGCGTCTGTTTTGTAGAAGTCTTAAAGTGCCAGTTCCCCAACCCACCGCGGCCACCAGCAGTTAAAATCTTTGTTTCACCATCTTTAGTTATCTCAAAGATTATTTCGCCGGTTTCCGCATCACGCGCTATAGTTCCAAGAGGCACTTCCAGGAATTCATCTTCACCGGTACGCCCCGATCTTTGCCCGCTCGAACCGGGTAGGCCATTTTCCGCTATAATGTGTTTCCGATATTTTAAGTGGAGTAGCGTCCAAAGCTGACTATTGCCCTTAAGAATTATATGACCGCCACGACCTCCGTCACCCCCATCTGGCCCACCTTTAGAAGTCAGAATATCTCTGTGCAAATGTGATGAGCCCGCCCCTCCATGGCCTGAGCGGCAGCATATTTTCACATAATCAACAAAATTTGAACCCTGCGACATTTTCTATTTGAGAATTGTTATTTGATGATTATAAAGCTTGCATGAAATTATATTCAATCCGCTATTTGAATGGTATACTTCTGCAGGTTGTTATTTAAAAGGTAGCAAAAACATGTTAAAAATGTAGAAATTCAAATTTGGTACCCGGATTTTTTAATAAGTATCAACCACCTCGCAGATAGATTCGAAAATCTCATCAACAGTTCCAATTCCATTGATGCTGGTGAACTTGTTTAGATCTTTATAATAATTAGCCACAGGAGCTGTCTTACAATTGTATTCAACGATACGGTTTCGTATCACTGTGGGATTAGCATCATCTGGGCGACCAGAATTTTTTCCCCTGTTCAGGAGCCTCTTTTCAAGCTCGTCAGTATCAACAATTAAAGCTACCATTCCTGAAATAATAGCCGCCTTACTTTTCAAGAGATCATCAAGCACTTCGGCCTGAGCAACGGTCCGGGGAAAACCGTCAAAGATAAATCCATTGGCATCCTTATTGAAATCCAGCTTGTTGCTTATCATTCCTATAACTACCTCGTCGGGAACAAGCATTCCCTTATCCATAAGCTTTTTAGCTTCAAGGCCTAATTCCGTTCCCTGGGTGATTTCAGTTCGGAGAATATCTCCCGTTGATAAATGAACCAAATTGTATTTTTGAATTAACTTTTCGGATTGTGTTCCTTTACCAGAGCCCGGAGGGCCAAACAAAACTAAGTTCAGCATTGGATGATCTAAAATTTAATTCCTTCTGGCATCACCAGATCGGAAGGGTGACAAGAATAGGTCTACTTAAAATTTTAAAAGCCTTTCCGATTGATGGCTGAAAGGCTTTTATATTTGCACTTAGGGGAGTACAGACCCTAACCCTCCCTTTTAGCAATGGGACACGGAATCCAATTACTGCTCGTTGTATCGTGCACTTTAAAATGTGCACCTGAAGGGAGTCGAACCCCTAACCTCCTGATCCGTAGTCAGGTGCTCTATCCAATTAAGCTACAGGTGCTTTTTTTAACGGACTGCAAAAATATGTTTTCTTTTCAAATTAACATAAGTTTTTTGAAAATATAAGGTATCTTTTCTTTCCCGATTTAAAAAAAAGCTAATTATTTATTTAATACTTCCCGGATTGCGTCAAAATTAGGAAGATCGCCTGCTGATTCTAAAACTTCTCCGTAAATAACGTTATGATTTTCATCAAGTACAAAAGCAGCTCGCTTAGAAACTCCTTTCAAATGAAATACGAACTCGTCATAATATGCTCCATAAGCCGGTGAAACTTCTTTATTAAAGTCGGATAATAGTGGAAACTGATAATTGTTTTCCTCTTTGAACTTTGCCAATGTAAACGGAGAATCTACAGATATTGCCAGCACTTCTGCGCCCATGTCACTGTAATACCCAAAAGTGTCGCGCATGTTACAAAGTTGCGCGGTGCATACGCCCGTAAAAGCCATCGGGAAGAAGTGAAGTACGGCTTTTTTACCTGCGTAATCTGACAAGGCTATTTCCTTCAATTCAGAACTGAATAATTTAAAATCTGGCGCTTTTTGTCCTATTGTTAATGTCATATTTTTCTGAAATTTTTCAAAGATAATTGTTTTCCCGAAATGCAATTAAACGTAATAAAATATTGACAATAGCTTGAAACTAGAAGATTTTACGTTGCTTCAATTGCATGTCGAGAACCTCTATACCCTCTTGGAACGATCGCGGCTGGTAGCCTAGTTGCCCGACAGCTTTATCTAGCAAAAAGCCTGTTCTCCTGGGTCTTCTGGCGCTCTGATTGAGGCTCTCAGCAGATATTGGGTTTATCAAAGATTTATCGAGCCCATAAAAATCTGCTACCCGCTCCACAATCTCTAGTATGCTCATCATATCTTTTCCAGAAATGTTAAAAACTCCCTCTGCCTCCTTCTTTGCGGCCAGGATACATCCAAGGGCCAAATCTTCTGCCAGGGTTGGCATGCGCCACTGATCATTCACAACATTGATTGGAGCCCCTTTTTCAAGTGCTCCTTTCGCCCATAGCACTATATTACTCCGGCTCATGTCGCTCACTATTCCATATACAATTATTGTACGAAGAATGGCCCATCGACTGGTGGATGTTTTTAATAAATTTTCTGCCTCAAGTTTTGTCCGGCCATAGTAACTTAAGGGGTTCGGCTCGGCATCCTCAGAATAAGGTCCATCCTCCCCATCAAATATGAAGTCTGTAGATATTTGTACGAGATGAATATTATACTTCTCACAAACGGAGACGAGTTTTGCAACCGCAACAACATTTAACGCTTCACACAATTCCCTTTCGGATTCACACGTGTCAACGTTAGTCATCGCAGCTGTATTGATAATAGCATCCGGTCTATATTTCTCAACCAGCTCAATTAATCGGTCTGCATCGCGGATATCAAATTCTTCGTAAACATATCCCGATCTGACAGGATGGCGGTTAGCGCCCACAGAAGTTGCAACAAGCTCTATCTCCTCATCACAAATGCTGATATCTGTCAATTTCTGGCCAAGCAGACCATTGCTGCCAGTTACTAAAATCTTTTTCATCTAGTCTCTCAAATAAAATCCCCGGCAGGAAGAAAAAAGTCTGCCGTAAATGTGCTCAAATTAACCTTTAATTTATTTAACAGACAATTAATCGAAAATTACACCAGGCATTGATATCGGTGGACCATCTTTAAACAAAAAGCCCCTTCCAGATAGAAAGGGCTCTGCGATCCTTTTAAACAATCAAGCTTTAATACTTCAAAAAGGAATTAATAAATTATGCTTTTGTACTATTGTTATTACGTGTAATTGCAACTATAATAACAATGAATACAGCAATACCAACAACCCATACCCAAGGTTGGCCATACCAAACTGAATCGCCGCCAGCATTTATATCTACCTCAACTTTTTCGGGAGCTGATTGAGCAAAAGTTTTAACAGATAAAAGCATAGTACTTAAGATCATTGTAAGTGAGAAAATAAATTTCTCTAATTTAGAATTGGTTGAAGGTTGTGTGATAGTTTTCATGATTTTTATGTTTAAGTTGTGATTAATATTGATTATTAACACTTAATTCAGGATTTGGTTTTAGCCACCTTTTAAATGGCGTGAAAGGTAACCTTGAGAGCCAAATTTGGTACATCACTGTCTGTAAATTCTATAAATAGAACACGGCTGATCATTCTCAAAACAACATGTTCTTAAACCAGGAAGCAAGTTTATTGCAACTCATTTGAAAGCCGTAAAACTCTACTTTACATCGGCCAGGTAACTCCTGAATATTAAAAAAAATCCTGCCAAACTTATCCTGTAAAAATTCTCAATTAAGTATTTGATTTACGGGGATAAAGAGTATTTTTGCAAACCAAAAAACGCCCAAAAAAACAGGGTGTCATTTGTTGATTTAATAAAGTTTTACAAAAATTATATGCCAAACTCCGGAAAAATAGCACAGATCATCGGACCTGTGGTCGACGTTAGCTTCACTGACAATGCACACTTACCAAAAATCTACGATGCACTTGAAATCGTGAAAGAAAATGGTCAAAAAATCGTTCTTGAGGTTCAGCAGCATCTTGGAGAGGACCGAGTTAGAGCAGTTGCGATGGACTCAACAGATGGCTTAGTTCGTGGAATGAGTGTAACCGACACAGGCTCTGCTATTAAAATGCCGGTTGGTGATAAAATTAAAGGACGTTTATTTAACGTTGTTGGCCAGGCTATCGATGGCATTGACGATGTCGATAATACGGATGGGTATCCAATCCACAATACACCCCCTAAATTTGACGAGCTTTCAACCGAAACTGAAGTATTATTTACTGGTATTAAAGTTATCGATTTGCTGGAACCTTACGCAAAGGGTGGTAAGATCGGATTGTTTGGTGGTGCTGGTGTTGGTAAAACGGTTCTAATCATGGAACTTGTAAACAACATCGCGAAAGCATACTCAGGCCTTTCAGTATTTGCCGGTGTGGGTGAGCGTACACGTGAAGGGAATGATCTTCTGCGTGAGTTTATCGAGTCAGGTGTAATTAACTATGGAGATGCATTTAAACATTCTATGGAAGAAGGCGGCTGGGATCTGGCATCGGTTGACAAAGAAGCATTAAAAGATTCAAAAGCCACATTGGTATTTGGACAAATGAATGAACCTCCTGGTGCACGTGCACGTGTGGCTTTGTCGGGTTTAACTGTTGCAGAGTATTTTCGTGATGGTGAGGGAGAAGGCCAAGGGAAAGATATTCTTTTCTTCGTTGATAACATCTTCCGTTTCACTCAGGCAGGTTCTGAAGTATCAGCCCTTCTGGGCCGTATGCCTTCAGCCGTAGGTTACCAGCCAACCCTGGCTACTGAGATGGGATTGATGCAGGAACGTATCACATCAACTAAGCGCGGCTCTATTACATCTGTTCAGGCGGTCTATGTTCCGGCGGATGATTTAACTGACCCTGCACCGGCGACAACTTTTGCCCACCTTGATGCAACAACGGTTCTCTCACGGAAAATCGCTGAACTTGGAATCTATCCGGCTGTGGATCCATTAGATTCTACTTCAAGAATCCTGAATGCAGCAACATTGGGTGATGAACACTATGGAACTGCACAACGGGTTAAAGAAATCTTACAACGATACAAAGAGTTACAGGATATCATCGCAATTTTAGGAATGGATGAACTTTCTGAAGAAGATAAATTAGTAGTGGGTCGCGCCCGCCGCGTTCAACGTTTCCTTTCACAGCCCTTCTTCGTTGCTGAGCAATTCACAGGATTAAAAGGTGTATTGGTTGATATTAAAGATACTATAAAGGGCTTTAATATGATTATGGATGGTGAAGTGGATGAATATCCTGAAGCTGCATTTAACCTTGTAGGTACGATTGAAGATGCAATTGACAAAGGAAAGAAACTATTGGCTGAAGCAAACGCTTAATTGATGTGAGACATATCTCATATCTCATATCTCATTTATGAAATTAGAAATTTTAACCCCCGACAAAAAGGTTTTTGAAGGTGAAGTCAAATCTGTAACTGTGCCTGGCACAATGGGATCGTTCGAAGTTCTTAAAGACCACGCTCCTATTATTTCGACTTTAGAGGATGGAAAAGTAATTATCCGTACCGGCAATTCAGAGGAAACGATATTTATAAAAGGCGGAGTGATTGAAGTGCTTGATAATAATATTATGGTGCTGGCAGAAGGAACTCAAAACTCCTAATATAACATTCCGAAATGGAGCCCCTGGATCAATGATCTAAGGGGCTTTTTTGTGTCCTGGAATGGCATAAATTTTCCCATTAAGGAGTTTTTCAGGCAGAATATTGCGATCATACTATGCATGCATAGTTTTTTGAACTGAAAACCCAAAACGGTTTTGGTCTAGTGATCAGAATAAAGTCAGTATATTATGAATATAATACATATATAATTTTGATATTATAAAATATAAAGAATTATATTCTTAAATAAAAAATATTTTTTAATGCTTGCTATAAATAAACGAAGACATTAAATTGAGTTATAAATAAAAACACAATTGTATGAATATTCCAAATACGATTAGATCAGGAGTAATTGATTCTTTTTCAGTGATTAAATCTCTTAAACTATAGGTCATTTTTATTCTCATTAATGTCATTCTCATACCCTCCACATAGGCGCCCGATATGGATATTTACGATAACGATCAAACGCCTTATTCACACCGAAAGGTTTTTTTTAGCATACAAGTATGAGAAAGCTTTCAATTGCACTTTAACGATAAATGGAACTAAATAAATACAGTAAGACAGTAACTCAAGACCCGACGCAACCCGCATCACAAGCTATGCTGTATGGCATCGGATTAACCAAATCAGATCTGGCAAAGGCGCAAGTTGGTATTGTAAGTATGGGATATGATGGAAATACCTGCAATATGCACCTGAATGAACTGGCCCAGGTCGTTAAGAAGGGGGTCTGGAACAATGACCTTGTCGGGCTGATGTTTCACACTATAGGCATTAGTGATGGTATTACTAATGGAACTGAGGGAATGCGTTTCTCCCTGGTTTCTAGAGATCTGATTGCTGATTCAATTGAAACTGTCTGTGGAGGCCATTTTTACGATGGTCTAATTGCATTACCCGGTTGCGATAAAAATATGCCCGGAGCTATAATGGCCATGGGCAGGCTGAACCGCCCGTCAATTATGGTTTACGGCGGAAGCATACATTCTGGAAATTATAAAGGTCAATCACTAAACATAGTCTCTGCATTCGAAGCATTAGGGCAAAAAATGGCAGGAAATCTCAACGAAGAAGATTTTCAGGGTATAATAGAACATGCCTGTCCGGGAGCGGGAGCATGCGGAGGTATGTACACAGCAAATACTATGGCTTCGGCTATCGAAGCTCTGGGAATGAGTTTGCCGTACAGTTCGTCCTACCCTGCCCTCAGCCAGGAGAAAAAAGATGAGTGTCTGGAAGCTGGAAAACATATTCGCACACTTTTGGAGAAAGATATCAAACCAAGAGATATCATGACCCGGAATGCCTTTCATAATGCTCTAGTAATTGTCATAGTTCTTGGAGGCTCGACAAATGCGGTATTACACCTCATTGCTATGGCTAAATCCGTTGGGATAAAACTTGACCTTTCAGACTTCCAAAAGGTAAGCGACGAAACATCTGTGATCGCTGATCTCAAACCCAGCGGCAAATATATGATGGAAGACGTTCACAATATCGGAGGAATGCCTGCGGTATTAAAGTACCTTTTAAGCAAAGGGCTTATTTACGGAGACTGCATGACGGTAACCGGCAAAACGCTTGCGGAAAATGTCGCCGATGCAATTGACCTTAACTTTGAAAAACAAGATGTCATCCTTCCGTATGAGAACCCAGTTAAAAAAACAGGACACTTACAGATGCTGTACGGCAATCTTGCACCGCAGGGTTCAGTTGCCAAGATTAGTGGAAAAGAAGGAGAGAAATTCACCGGTCCTGCCAGAGTCTTTGATGGAGAATTTGAGTTAATAGCAGGAATAAACAGCGGAAAAGTAAAAGCTGGTGATGTAGTGGTAATCAGGTACGTAGGTCCAAAAGGCGGGCCGGGTATGTCGGAAATGCTTAAACCAACATCAGCAATTTTTGGTGCCGGACTGGGTTCCTCAGTTGCACTTATTACAGACGGAAGGTTCTCTGGCGGAACCCATGGATTTGTAGTAGGACATATTACTCCGGAAGCATTTGAAGGGGGAAACATTGGGCTTGTTAAAGATAATGATATCATCGAACTCGACGCAATAAAGAATTCGATAAACCTAATGATATCAGATGAGGAAATGGAAGTAAGAAGGACAGCCTGGCAACAGCCTGAGCCGCCCGTCAAAAGCGGTGTATTGTTTAAATATTTCAGACAAGTAAAGAACGCCAGCGAAGGCTGCGTTACTGACGAAGCGTAATTGATGGTAATCCGGTGGATTGGAGTCATCAGTTGAAAAAATAAAGATATAATTATGGAAATAGCGCCGCAGGAATTAGCCAAATCAACTAAATCGAAAACAGTAGAAGTTTCTGGTTCGGTAGCTTTATTGGAAATCTTAATAGCCGAGGAGACAGAAGTTATTTTCGGATATCCAGGCGGGGCGATAATGCCGATTTACGATGCTCTATATGATTATAAAGAGAAACTAAACCACATCCTCGTCAGACACGAACAGGGTGGTATCCATGCCGGACAAGGTTTTGCACGCACCTCGGGTAAGGTAGGTGTTGTGTTTGCAACAAGCGGCCCTGGTGCTACAAACCTCGTAACTGGTTTGGCGGATGCCATGATCGACAGTACACCTCTCGTGTGTATTACAGGTCAGGTATTTGCTCATCTTTTAGGAACCGATGCATTCCAGGAAACTGATGTGATCAATATTACTACCCCTGTTACAAAGTGGAACTATCAGGTAACAGATGCTACTGAAATCCCGGAAGTGATTAGCAAGGCTTTTTACATCGCCAGAAGCGGAAGACCCGGTCCGGTACTTATCGATATAACCAAAAATGCTCAAATCCAAAAATTTGATTTTGCCGGTTATATCCCATGCAATCACATCAGAAGCTACAGACC
>NZ_JBKJUM010000137.1:0-23716 GCF_046590655.1 Daejeonella sp. | reverse complement strand
AACAACCTAATCATTTTCCTTTCGATCTTTATTCTAAGCAGTTGCGAAAATGCAGAAACAGAGCGACCCGATTGTTCGGCGGTGCAGTGTGAGTTTGTGTCGATACCCATCAAGATTAAGTACCTCGACAAAGCAACAAATAGCCCACTGTTTTCTCAGGGTTCTCAGTATACCCTCACCGAATTAAAAGTAACAGGCAAATCTAATTCTAATTATAAACCACTAGTTAATTTCGACCCGAACGATCCTTCTGTAATCATAATTAGACCTATTTTCGGCGGTGAAGTTTTGACACTTCGTAACTTTAGTTCTGACAATATCACCATGCACACGAAAGCCAGGAATAACGAATGCTGTTCTCCAATCGATGTAATTTCCCTGAAAATTAATGGCGAGACAATTTGTGCCCCATGCAATAATTTGAATGAAATAATTGCGGTAATTAAAAAGTAATAGTCTCGCGCCTCGTTTGCGGATTTAGACACACACGGCGAGATAGGGCAATCGCTAACTCGCTAAGCGCCTATTCTAACGCAAAGCTATTTCTCAAAATTCTAATGACTTTAAGATTTATTTCGCGGATCCTTTGCGACGATTGCGTGTCTTTATTTATATACAATAACTGTACACCCATCCAATAAAGAAAATAATATAAATTTTGCAAATACGAATATAAATCGTAATATTGCGATGTACTTATGGGACTTACAAGAACAGAGATATTTACCGAAAAGCAGAACGAGTTTGCTACACTGCTGAAAGCAATTGCTCATCCAGCACGAATCGCCATTTTGCAGCAGATTATCTCTGCAAATGCTTGTATTTGCGGCGACCTTGTTGAGGAACTTGGCCTTGCTCAGGCTACAATCTCTCAGCATCTTAAAGAGTTGAAAAATGCCGGCCTCATTCAGGGCACAATTGAGGGGGTAAGCGTTTGTTATTGTATTAATCCCTCCGTTTGGAAGCAGTTAGAAAGCGAGTTAGGAACTTTCTTCTCGACCTATAAAACACAGGCTGACTGCTGTTAAAAAAATTTGAATAGTATTATCGCAATATTACAATAAATTAAAATTAAAACTTAATAAAATGAAAACCGACGAAGAATTAAAGGAATTAGTAAGGCAGAAATACGGAGAAATTGCCTTACAGGATAAGGAGTCCAACCAGGCATCCTGTTGCGGTGCGGGAGGATGCTCCACCGAGGTTTATAATATTATGACTGACGATTATACAAATGTCGCCGGTTATAATGCTGAAGCAGACCTTGGGCTCGGATGCGGTCTGCCTACCCAATTTGCTGGTATTAAAAGCGGCGATACCGTAATTGATCTGGGAAGCGGTGCTGGAAACGATTGTTTTGTGGCCAGATCCGAAACAGGCGAATCAGGTAAGGTGATAGGAATAGATTTTACGCCTGCCATGGTTCATAAGGCAAGGGCAAATGCGGAAACTCTTGGTTTTAATAATGTAGAGTTCAGACAGGGAGATATCGAGAAAATGCCCGTCACTTCAAGTGTCGCAGATGTTATTGTAAGTAACTGTGTGCTAAACCTGGTGCCAAATAAGGGTGGGGTTTTTAAAGAGATTTATCGTGTTCTGAAACCAGGCGGGCATTTTAGTATTTCTGACGTGGTATTGATCGGCGATTTGCCAGAAGCCCTTCGTTCTGCTGCTGAAATGTATGCTGGATGTGTTTCCGGAGCAGTTGCAAAAGATGTATATCTGGACCTGATCAAGAGTAATGGATTTGATAGTATCGAGTTGCAAAAGGAAAAGCAGATCCACATCCCGGCAGACATACTTAAGAATTACCTTGACGATGCCGCCATCGAACGTTTCAATTTCGGAAGCTCCGGCATATTCAGCATCACGGTCTCGGCTCAGAAGCCAGCAGATAAGAAAGAAGCCTGCTGCGGACCTGATTGCTGTTAACGCTAAGAATATGAAGAATATATTGATATTATGTACCGGCAATAGCTGCCGCAGCCAGATTGCCGAAGGCTACCTCCGTTTTTTTGCAAAAGGGAAGGCAAACATTTATAGTGCAGGAATTGAGACGCACGGGGTTAACCCCAAGGCAATCCAGGTGATGTCAGAAGACCATCTCGATATCTCAGCGCATACTTCTAACCATGTTGATGAGTACCTCGATATTCCGTTTGACTTTGTTATAACCGTTTGCGATAACGCCAAGGAAGCATGTCCTTACTTTCCGGGGAATGTTAAACGTTTTCATTACAACTTCCCTGATCCGGCGAAAGCTACAGGCAGCGACGAAAAAGTTATGAAAGAGTTCCGTAAAGTTCGGGATATGATAAAAACCTTTTCAAATGACTTTTTAAAGCAGAATCTATTCTGACAAAGAAGTGTGCACCACATTGTCCCCCGGAATGACCGTCCTAATATATTGACTTTTTTACATTTTTTAGTCCTGTCTTTCATCTTTAGTCATATCAATTTCACGATTCCAATATTATATATAATTTTATACTAGAATTAAAATAAGTAGTATAATTTTATACTATTATTAACTGACCTCGTTGTCAGTTTTGGAATGCGCACCCTAAAATAACTTCGTAATATCTGATGATTGAAAAAACTACAATGGACGGGCAAGGTGATACACAAGATTTATTAGACTTTGAAGATGGACACTACAACGCATCATTTGAAACACCTCTACGGCCTGATGCATTTGAACTCGATGATGATACTAAAATTGACTTGATTGAGAAGCACTTTAAGGGCATCATGCAGGTTCTGGGTATGGATATGGAAGACGACAGTTTGAAAGATACTCCAAAAAGAGTGGCAAAAATGTATGTAAAGGAGATCTTTAGCGGCTTAAATCCCGCGAATAAGCCAAAAGCTACGCTTTTTAAAAATTCTTATCGATTCAAGGAGATGCTTGTTGAGAGAGATATATCTGTTTACAGTAATTGCGAGCATCACTTTGTTCCCATAGTAGGGAAGGCCCATATAGGCTACATAAGTAATGGACAGGTAATAGGATTATCCAAGTTAAATAGAATAGTGCAATACTGTTCCCAACGTCCACAGGTGCAGGAGAGGCTGACCATTCAGATTTCTAACTTTTTGAAAGAAGCACTGGGTACTGAAGATGTGGCCGTTATTATAGATGCAAACCACCATTGTGTATCAAGCAGAGGAATCCGCGATGTGGGCAGCAGCACAATAACAGCAGAGTACAGCGGTAAATTTCTTAATTCCGATACACGAAATGAATTTCTTAAATATATATACAAATGAATTTAGCGGGTAAGAATATACTGGTAGTGGGAGGAAGTTCCGGTATAGGATTGGCACTTGTTCATACGTTGATAAAAAACGGGGCAAAGGTCTATGTAATTTCGAGATCCCGGCCTGGCGATTTCCCGAGCCAAGCGGAGCATTTAAGTTTGGATATAACTGGAAATCTGGACTCAGTACAATTATTTTTGCCCGAAATTCTAGATGGGCTGGTTTACGCTGTAGGAAGTATCAATCTAAAACCATTTGGCAGACTGACTGCGGATGATTTTTTAAATGACTACCGCCTTAATGTTCTAGGAGCAGCGCAAATTATTCAACAATCGGCAAAGCAGCTAAAATCTTCTGCAGGATCATCTATTGTGTTAATTAGCACTGTCGCCGTTAAAATAGGCCTGGCATACCACGCTAGTGTATCTGCTGCAAAAGGAGCCGTTGAAGGGTTAGCTCTGGCGCTGGCTGCAGAGTTTGCCGCTCAACAGATCCGTGTGAATGTTGTTGCACCTTCCTTAACCGATACACCACTAGCGCAAAACCTTCTAAATTCTCCTGAAAAACGAGAAGCGTCGGCGAAAAGACATCCCTTATCCCGCATTGGCCAGCCGCAAGATATCAGCAATTTGATCGCTTTTTTGCTTTCCGAAGAGAGTAGCTGGATAACAGGGCAAGTCATTGGAATTGATGGCGGTTTAGGAAAATTGAAAACGAATTGAGATGACAAACATAAACAGTGAGCAAATTGCTTCAATGGAGAAGTTTTACCGCATAAATCTTATAAATAGTATTGCCGGTTATAAATCACTAAACCTCTTAGGTACCATTAGTGCGGATGGCATTACTAATCTATCTATAGTCAGTTCTGCTTTCCATCTGGGATCAAATCCACCTCTTTTAGGAATTGTAATGCGCCCGGAAAGAGAACATAACGACACACTCAGTAATATCAGGGACACCGGCCATTATAGCTTAAATAATGTTCAGCCCGAATGGTTGTTGCAGGCTCATCAAACCAGCGCAAGCTATCCATCGGGTGTTTCAGAGTTCGATGCGTGCGGATTCACCAAAGAATACGTGCCGGCATTTAAGGCACCTTTTGTACGACAGTCTGCCATCCGTATTGGGCTGGAAGTTAAGGATATGATCGGTATGGAAATAAATGGAACAACAATCGTGATTGGAGAGGTTATCCATATTTTAACAGATAATGAGCTGATTGGTAATGATGGACTTGTGGATCACGAACGGGCTGAAACAATGGTCGTAGCTGGTCTTGATTCTTATTACCTTCCGAAATTTACAGAACGGCTGACGTATGCGAAGCCGGGAATAAATCCGAAAATAAAAAATCAGGAGATACGGGTGTAGGTTAAGGAAAAGAATCTCGCCTAGCGCTATTTTTTAACGCGGAGGTTTGCGTAGAGCTAACTTCGATTAATCATTATATACGTTGTTAACAAACCTTTGCGCACTCTGTGCTGTACCTTGCGGCCTCTACGGTTATTGGCATTATATTGTAGGAGAAAGCTTTATAGTGGTTAAAAAGTGCAATGCAATGAAAAATTTATAGAATAGCCCGGCAATGCCAGAGAAGATAAAATATAGTGACGTTTATTTAGATTCCAGAAGACTGCTTGCTGACCCTGACGCAGATACTTTTGTAGAGGAGGTATTTGCCGACCCTATCAGGAAAAAGAAACTCCAGGAATGGATGATGCTTGAGACAAGCAGCGATGCTCTGGACCAATTAAAGCTGGATTACCCACATGTTTCATTCATTTCAAACTCCGCCGATCTGCCAGACTGGGCTGAGCCTGAATTAATGTGTCAGGGATCTGCATTCTTTGCCAGGCATTCAGAAATGATCATGAGCCTTCTCGGTCTTTTGTCGCTTCCTTATTGCTATACAGCTGCAAAGGGTGCAATGGTGTTGCATTTGACCGAATTGATTCGCAAACAAACCACAAAACGCCTATTTGACACTGCTATATTTATTTGGGAAGTGCTTGCACCGGGTGCTTTTGATGAGAAAGGAAAGGCCTTCGCCGAAATACTAAAAGTTCGTATCATTCATGCTTTCGTGAGGCAATATATCCTTAGTAATGACAAATGGGACCAGGCATGGGGCCTGCCTGTCAATCAGGAAGATATGGCTGGAACAAACCTATCTTTCTCGCTGATTGTGATCAGAGGTTTGCGCAAGCTGGGATATCGCGTTAGCAAGTCAGATGAAGAAGCTTTTTTGCACATATGGGCTGTGATTGGTTTCTTAAGCGGATTGGAGAAAGAACTTATTCCCGAAAATCCAATACAGGCGGAATTGCTTGATGGGCGAATAAAGCACCGGCAGTTTGCAAGTTCAGTTCATGGTAAAGAACTTACTTATTCATTGATCGGGCATATCCTTTCAGTCAATGAAAGTAAGGCTACTGCAAATGATATACGAGGCCTGATGCGTTATCTCCTGGGAGATGAAATCTCCGAACAGCTGGCGATCGATTCACCTGCACTGCCGGCCTATAAGTTGATACTCATTCGCCTTTTGGGGGCGGTAAAAAGCGTCAAACCACCCGGCGACCTGAACAGAAAATATAAACTTGCCTTTTCAGAATTCAAGCTCAGAAACCCGGCCCTTACAACCAACCTGCCTGCCGGCAGGCAACCAACAACCAATAACCAACCTTTAGCATGAAATCTTACCAACTTATTCATCAGCTCGTCAGTCTTTTAGAAAGGTTGGAACAGGAGAATCCGGGTAAGGAGCTAAGTCTTACAGACTTCTCCGGATTTCTGTTGAACCATATCATTGATCAGGAGACCACCAAAATGGGCAGCGATGTTCGGTTTGGCAGCAAAGAAAGTCAGTCGCAAGAGCTTGCGTATCAATTGGACAACAGCATAGGTCGCTTATTTGTGTATATGAGCCGGTACGCAAAGTCTTACATCAGGAAGGCGCTCGATGGTACAGCAATTCATAGCGCGGAGGAGTTCACAGCACTAGCCATTTTATTAACCCATGACCGTCTGACAAAAAGCGAGCTGATCAGCTATAATTTACAGGAGAAAACATCCGGAACCGAGGTGATAAGACGATTGATAGCCGCCGGACTGGTAGATCAGAATGAAAACTTAAATGATAAGCGTAGCAAAAGCGTCATGATTACGCCCTTAGGCAGAGAGATACTTTTCGAAATATTTGTGGATATGAACAGCGTTGGGAAAATTATAACGGGAGATCTGTCCGTTGCAGAAAAGTTGACACTCTATCAGCTCCTTCAAAAGTTGGAGAACTTTCATCTTGATCATTTTAGAAAAAAGACTATTTCGACAAAAGCCGACCTGCTGAATTTTGCGGATTAGCGATACCTGGATCAAATCCATCTTTTCCTCCCCGAAGGGTGAACCTAAAACAAACCTAATTTCTCCGCCCGGACGTATAACGTAAGACCTGTCTACCGGCGGGCAGGCGTATAATAAAACTCACAATAATAACCAGTCCAAAGCTGACTGCTGTAACAGTGTCGATCAAATTGGGACTAATATCCATCCCAGTTAGCTTGTCTGCGAAATACTTAATGAATGAATTGGGCAGATCCCGTTCTCCCAGTTTTTCCTTAATTTGCCACTGCCAATCGGTTAAAGGGCAATAGCCGAAACCAAACCAGAAACCGAGAATAATCCAGGAAAAAATAGTCGCAATAACCAGGTAGAAATGTGTTTTTCGGGTCGATCGCCAGATCCAGCCGAGGAGATTGAATCCGATAATCAGTAAATGCATAAAGGTTAGGAGAAAATCGAGGAAATGGAGGTACATTCAAATTTACGGTTAACAGTTGACACGCGACTTTGCAAATCGACCTGGAGTGACATGATGAAGGTTAGCTAAATAATTCTATTCAGTATAAAGATGACAATTTTGTAATTATTTCCAGTGAACCTTCTAATTCGCTAACTTGTGGCTATGAATACCTCATTAAATTTTAATAGCCTTCCCTTATTATTAGATTTGGCATCTGATTCTGGAGGTTTCAACTAGCAGATTTCCCAATTAATTCATGACTATGAACTCCTTCAACAAAACTACAGGAATAGTTTGTACCGTATTCACGCTCTTAATTTCTATTTCCGCAGCTGCGCAGAATTTGCAGGCAAACATTTCCGATAATATTCGACTAAACCAGCTTGGATTTTATCCAAATGCACCAAAAATCGCAGTGATCACTTCTGGAAGGGGCAAATTTATTATTCAAACAGAAAAAAATGAACTTGTTTATTCCGGTGAACTTAAGGAATCCATTACCCCCGGTTTAAATAATAAAAGGACTTTTATAGCGGATTTCACATCTCTTAATAAGTCCGGCAATTACACCCTGACAGTTGAAGGTCTTGGAAGATCAGTTCCTTTTGAGATTGCCCCATCCGTTCACCGTAATTTGGCCGCGGCATCAGTTAAAGCATTTTATTATCAGCGTGCCTCCATTGCATTGACTGAACAATACGCAGGAAAATGGCATCGGGCTATGGGTCATCCAGATGATAAAATAATGATTCATCCCTCAGGTGCCACCCAAAAGCGTGCTGTAGGTTCGATGATTTCAGCCTCCAAAGGATGGTACGATGCCGGCGATTATAACAAATATATAGTGAATAGCGGGGTTACTATGGGGACTATGCTTTCGCTTTGCGAAGACTTTCCTGATTATGTGAAAAAGCTGAACACCAATATCCCTGAAAGTAAAAATGCTGTGCCTGATGTACTGGACGAACTGGTTTGGAACCTGCGCTGGATGCTTGCGATGCAGGATCCAGATGATGGAGGGGTGTACAATAAGCTGACAAATGCCAATTTTGACGGCATGGTGATGCCTGATGTTCCCAGAACGCCGCGATATGTTGTGCAGAAAGGCACGGCTGCTACGCTTGATTTCGCTGCGGTCACTGCTCAGGCCAGCCGTTTGTTAAAAGCCTATAAGAAAGACCTTCCGGGCTTGTCTGACTCCTGCATTATTGCTTCTAAAAAAGCCTGGGATTGGGCTCGAAAGAATCCAAATATGGCCTATGTACAGAATAGTATGAATGCCAAGTTTGAACCGAAAATAGTGACCGGGGGATATGGGGACAGTAATTTTGCTGACGAATTTTTTTGGGCTGGTAGCGAATTGTATATCACTACAGGGGATATTTCCTATTACAACGCAGTTCTTGCACATCCGGACGAGCGTATGTCATTGCCATCCTGGAACAACGTGAAGCTTTTGGGATATTATTCACTTTTAAGGAATGAAAAACGATTTAAGACTTCTATTCCTGAAGACATTGCCTTAATTCGCGAGCAGCTTATGACTATGACCGATGAAATGATTGCCGGGGTAGATGATCGTGCCTATAGAACAGTAATGGGCAAAACTCCCCGGGATTTTGTTTGGGGCAGCAATTCAGTAGCAGGCAATCAGGGAGTAGCACTTATTCAAACTTATCTGATAAACGCAGATAGAAAATATCTGGATTATGCCCTCGCAAACCTCGATTATTTACTTGGAAGAAATGCAACTGGCTATTCTTATGTTACAGGGTTTGGTTATAAGACACCAATGAATCCACACCATCGCCCTTCTGCAGCAGATGGAATTGCGGAACCTATACCCGGTCTGTTAGCTGGTGGGCCAAATCCGGGAATGCAGGATGGTGTTGCCTTGCCCAGCTCCGTGCCAGATGAGGCGTACATTGATGACGTAGAATCCTATGCGGCAAATGAAATTGCTATTAATTGGAATGCTCCTTTGGTATATCTTTCAAATGCTTTAGAAGCATTACAGGTTAAAGCAGGCTATTCGAAGACAGCCAAATGAGATCTGACATTTCACCTCTCCATTCTCCACATATTAAGATTTGACACTCTGAAACACAGCCGACACATTATAAAGCTCATACCAGTCCTGGTGATCCAAATCTATAGTAAAGCTGTTTGCGATATTTCTGATTCGCTGCTCGTTTGTGGTGCCTATTAATGGTATTGCACCAAGTTTAACAAGCCATGCTACAGCCAGGGCTTCGATATCTGCATTATACTTAGAACTTAGTTCTTCCAGCTTTTCACGTACTTGTGATGCTTGTATTCCGGTGCCGGTAGCTATTTGTCCTTCGGCAAGAGGAGCAGATGCGAGCGCCTGCATATATTTCTGTTTAATATAATCCAGTTGTCCATTATCCAAAGCCTGGGTTTTTAGCAAGTTAAATTCGAAATGATTAGTTACTATCGGCTTTCTTAAATACGAACTTAAAAGCTGATGCTGAAACACAGAGAAATTTGCTATCCCTATGTTCTTGATCTTTCCGGAGTCTGCCAGTTTTTCGAGAGTAAGAGCAGTTTCCTCAAGGTTTGAAATGGGATCAATTCTGTCGAGAAGGAAAATATCGATGTAATCCGTTCTTAATTTTTTCAGTGATGCATCCACACTCTTTGTGATATGTGAAGCAGAGGTATTATAGTGCCTTGTCCTGATCTCAGGGATTTGCTGGTTGGGGACCCGAAGTCCGCACTTGGTGAAAATTACTACATCTTCGCGCTTGAATGCTTTCTCCGCCATCAGATCTCCAAATAATGCCTCACATTGATAAGATCCGTAACTGTCGGCATGATCAAAGGTGTTAATCCCTAATTCCAGGCAAAGGCTGACGATCTTTTTTAATGTGGCGCGGGCATCTTTAACTTCTTCCCATCTGTAAAATCCGTATACAGCAGGTGATACCTTCAAGCCGGTGTCACCCATATATATTTTTTGCATCTCCGTTTATCTTAATTGGGTGTAAGTTAATCAAACAAACATATTTACGCTAAAAATTCTTGGATGGCAATCCCACTTCTATACGGTTGCTACCTAAGCTTTTTCAAGAAACCAATTGCTTGTAAACCAGAACAGCCCTGTTTTACAGGGCTGTTCTGGCGATAAACTTCTTATTATTTTTTCCCTATCCAATATAGACGTCCCTGGTCGGTAACAGCATATAATGCGCCATCATTTCCCTGAATAACCGCCCTAAATCTTTGATTTTCTCCTGAAAGGAGCCTTTCCTCGCCTACGACTTTATTATTTTCAATAACAAGACGTGCGATGTGCATACCGCTCAAAGATCCAACGAACAGATTGTTTTCCCATTCCGGAATACTTGTTCCTTTATAAAATGTCATTCCGCTCGGAGAAATTGATGGATCCCAATAGTAAACGGGTTGTTCAAGACCAGCTTTTTGAGTTAATCCCTCGCTGATAGTTTCACCGGAATACTCTATGCCATAGGTAATAGTTGGCCAGCCATAATTTTTTCCTGGCTGTACAAGATTGATCTCGTCGCCACCGCGGGGACCAAATTCAGCTTCCCAAACGTCTCCGCTTACGGGGTGAATGGCAAGTCCCTGAACATTTCTGTGACCATAGGAATAGATCTCCGGACGTGCTGGATCTATGGTAGGATTACCAGGTGCTGGTTTGCCGTCCGTTGTAAGCCGTATCACTTTACCTAAGCCTGACTTAGGATCCTGAGCCTGTGGACGAGTTTCTTTGTCTGACCGCTCGCCCGTGCTAAGAAGCAAGTTTCCTTTAGTATCGAAAATCACACGTCCTCCATAATGTAATTTTCCGTTGTAAGCGGGGGTAGCCCTGTAAATAACTACAGCATTTTCTATAGCTTTTTCATCTGCAGAAAGCTTTCCCTTAGCCAAACTTGTAAGGTTTCCTCCAGAAACAGGTTCAGCGAAAGCCCAGTAAACCATACGGTTTTGAGCAAATGCAGGGTCTATCGTAACACCTAATAGTCCACCCTGCCCTTTAGTGTCTACTGCGGGAATACCAGTTAATGCAGCGCTGAGCGTGCCGGAAGGACTTGCTATTTTCATAGTGCCGCCTTTTTCTGTTATAAGTAGTTTCCCATCAGGGAGGCTTACAATTCCCCAGGGACTCTTCAGATCTGAGCTTAATATCTTCGACTCGAATGCAGTAGTTGTTTTTACAGCAGAAATTCTGGTTTGACCAGCGAAGGAAGATTTTTTGACTGAATTAGGATCTTTTGTTTCTACGGAAGGAGAAACGGAATCTGTAGAAAGTGAGTCCGTTTGTGTTGACTTAACACCTGTAACATTGTTTCCACAGGCCGACAACAGGAGGGCCGTAGCGGTAATAAAAATGGGCAGTTTTGAATGCATATTGTACGTTTTATGTTTATGATAACTATTTAAGGATCAATAAAACCTTTTTATTGTTTTATTGATTTAAAAATATGAAATTAAATGGTCAAACATCCATTACTTGAATAGAAATTCAAGAAATCTTTTTTTCTTTTTAGGCTTTTCAGTTGTTTGTTGTTCGCTCTTTTTTCTAGCCGAATCTTTAAGTGCGCTTTTCCTTAACTCCTCGCTTTTTATACTGTCGATATTAAGTACCACTGGTGAGGGGAGAGCTTTGGCAACTGATTGGACGACATCCTTATCGCCGGGGGAGATAGAATTAGTATTTTCATCGACCAGGGTTGAACTGCTATGAGCTTTAGTTTTGAAAAACGTATATCCTGCAAACAGCAAAAGGCAGCAAGCTAAAATAAGACTAACAAAAAATAAGGGGGCTGGAATTTTAATTACGGAGCGCTTACCTGCAGCGGAATTCTGGATCTGTTGTTTAAGCGTAACTATTTCCAGGTCTTTTTCCGCTATTAAGTGCTGAAATTCTTTTTCCCGATCAGTTTCGCCCACATGATGTATCTGTGATTGGGAAATACTATTTTGGATTATAAAGTCCTGCATCGCCATACCATTGCTGAACCTATTTTCAGGTAGTTTTTCAAGGCATTTGTGCAGAAGGGTTAACAGCCACTGAGGCACCTGCATTTCGCGATTCAGTTCGTCATCGGTCCAGGAAACGGGTAAATTTTTCTTTCTGATTGCCAGCACATCAGGAATAGCTGTTTCTATATGCGAGATCCTGACATTATTTCGGGCAGTCTCGCCATTATCGGTTAAAGGAAAAGGAACCTGGCCAGCAATTATCTCATATAATACCACGCCAAAACTATAAATATCGGATTCAATCAACATGAGTCCTTCGTATTGTTCTGGCGCCATAAATTCTATAGCCCCAGCCTGGCGTAGACTTGTCCTCCGCTGCTCATCAGACATAATAGCCAGACCGAAATCTAATAGCACGTAATTTCCTGTGAATGCATTGAACTTAATATTGTTGCTTTTTATATCTCCATGCTTCACGTTTACAGAATGGCAATGGGCAAGGGCGTTTGTAAGTTGTTCAGTAACCCTGACAACTTCTTTTAACTTAAAAACCTGGTTGTGAGGAGGTTTCAGTAACTCTTCCAGATCGTGCCCTTCTATATATTCCATTTCAATGAATGGAAAAGATCCGCTATCGGTTAAACCTGAGCTTAATATTTTAACAACATTGGGACTGGGGTTTTCATTCACTTTCCTGAGCTTTTCCACTTCATTCCTGAAATCGCGAAAGTTTTTATTCTCACTATCCTCATTGAGAATGGGAGTAGGTAAAAGTTTAACAGCTGTAATGATCTCACCTGTACGCCTTCCTTTATAAACAGAACCCTGCCCACCTGTACGGAATGCTCCCAGATTTTCTAACCCGTCTGTTATCGTAAATATTTTGCTCATTTAATTGTCGTCAGGGCAAGCGCCAAATAGTATTGATATGTATTGCAAACAATTCCCATACCATTTCCGTGTAAAAGAATATTTCGTACTAAACCGGGATCTCATCGCCCGGTTTAAGATCACAAGCTATTGCCTGTGAAAGTTTGAAGTTTATAGCTGTAGAATTTTCTCCAAAGGCTACTTCATCCCATGCACAGGCAAAAAAATGAGCAAAGGCTTTTCGGGAATTTAATATCATTTCATCGGTTTCAACTGCAGTAGCGAAAATACCACCGCTATTAGCGTTATGATTGATCATGTAGTCAACCATTTTATCAATAACCCGCTGCGGAGTTTGTGTACCTCCAGGGCTGTCGAAATAAATTGCCGGAAAACCGTTTACCTCCCTTGTCAGGGAAGGGAATTGAGATCTAATTCCATTTATATCAAAGTTCATTATATCCATTTAAAGGGATTCTTAATGGAATATTTTATCGTAATCCTCAAGGGTAAAATCGGCAATACGCATATTATTTACACCCAGTGCTCCCAGGATATCGTAGCAGCCACTGATATCGGCCAATACTTTGATATCTACATTCGGACCGATAACCTCAACATAATGGAATTGCTCTAAGACACTTTCAGGTACATCGCTTACATCCACTGTCGTTGCACCGGACGATATTTTGCCTATAATGGGGATCTTGTAGCCGCCGATGAACATATAAACTCCTTTTGGATTTGAGTCAGTTTCGCTGAGTAATCGCAAATATCCGTGCTTGTATCCTATATGAACTAAGGCCAGCCGGGTATCTCTTTTAGTAGTGTAAGCTCCGCCGTATCCAATGGTTTGACCCTGTGCCACTGTCTTTATTTGAGACATCTTCGCATAGATTTCCATGGTATGACGCGCATCCGGTGATATTGGGCTACCTGCGTTTGGCGCACCACCCACCAATCCAACACCTGGCCGGATCATATCAAAATTAAAGACCGTATTATCCAGAAGGATCACGCTGTCTGTACATGCGAAAGAAACCGGTTTTGCTGGAAGTATGGAAAGATAGTTCTTAAGCACATCCAATTGTCTAAAGCAATTCGACGGATCTGATCCTTTAATATCAAAAAAATGGCTGATGTAATATTCGATAGTCAGGTGTGAAGTTAAAAGATCGTAACTGTGGCTTAATTCTTTGACTTCCTCGTCGAGAAAACCCAAACGGTTCATATGCGTGTCGAGGTGTATTATCGCCGAACCGTTTCCATTTTTTGAACAGAAAGTATTCCATCTCTTTAGCTGCTCAATTGCATTCAGGCAGGGAACGATTTTATACTGCTGAAAATATTGCTCTTCATTGTAAAGCAGTCCGCCTAATGCATATATGTGTATATCATCCACAGGAAGCAACTTCCTTAATTCAATGCCTTCACATAATTCTTCGATAAAGAAGTGCCGTGCGCCCGCGTTGTAGAGTGCAGGTGCAACGTCTTTTATCTGCAGTCCGTAGACATCGCCTTTTAGAACGGCCGCACATAAGGTCCCGGTTGCATCTGCTTTAGATTTAAAAAGATTGAAATTATGTACGATCGCGTCGATATCTCTTATTCGGATTATAGCCTTGCTCCCAAATGCTTCGTCAGGAATTAACCTGAAATTCTGTGTCATATTTTATAAAAATAGAAAACGTTATCAAGATAGGAGAAATTTACGTCTCCGGGGGACAGTTAGGTTCAGACCGGGGAAAATTCAATTTTTGAGCAGCAATATGCTTATTCCCGGGGGACTGTTGGCATGAATTTTTAATTTTTATATCTTGGGGTCACAAAAATCTAAATCATGAACATAAGAAAGCTTATTAGTTTATTTACTTTTCTACTTGCATCATCATTTTTGTTTGCTCAGGATGCGAAATATCATTTGTTAATTGGCACATACACCTCGCCGGATAAAAGTGAAGGTATTTATGTATACGATTTTGACACTAGAGACGCCTCCACAACATTCAAATCAAAAGTCGTAGTGGGCAGTCCTTCATATTTCGCTGTAACTAAAGATCGTAAATTTGTTTATACTGTTAGTGAAGACCGAAGCCAAAATATTAACGCCTTATCATTTGATGCTAAAACAGGAGACCTTAAACTTTTAAACAGCGTTCCATCCGGTAGTGGAGGCCCAACTTATATCTCAGTTGATGCCAAAGGCAAATATGTTTTTGCCGGAAACTATGGAGGCGGAACGTTAACCGCTTTGCCGATAAATCCGGACGGAACATTGGGTACCGATATCCAGGATATCAAGCATGAGGGTAAAAGTATAGCTAAAAATAAGCCATTTGTTCACTCCGCTGTAGTTTCTCCGGATAATAAGTATGTAATCACTGCTGACCTGGGTACAGATAAAATGAATGTCTATGCCTTTGATGCGTCGAAAAGACCAAATCCTCTTACTCCAACAGCTCAGGGATTTGTAACTCTTGCACCCGGATCCGGGCCCCGTCATTCTACTTTCCATCCTAATAAAAAATTCTACTATGCAGTTACAGAACTCGATGGAACGGTGAATGCTTTTACATATAAAAAAGGTAAGATCAATTTAATCCAAACAATTAAAATGGCTGACGCCAGCTATACAGGAAAGCCTGATGGAGCCGATATTCATGTGTCGGCGGACGGTAAATTTCTATATGCAACAACGCGTAACGTATTGAACGAGATAGCCATTTATTCAATTGACAAGAAATCTGGAAATTTAACAATTGTGGGCAGACAAGCGATAGGAGGGAAAAGCTCACGTACTTTCGAGATAGATCCATCCGGAAACTGGATGCTGGTAACAAGCCAGGGTACTAATGAAATTATTTTCTTTAAAAGAGATCAGGAAACGGGTTTATTAATGCCGACCGGTCAGAAAATTCAGCACGACAAACCATCGTTCGTGACGTTTGTTAAAATGGACTAGAAGAATAAGATGACTTAGTTGAATATGAGTTTACCAATAAATTTCTATTCAGGTACAAGTGGAATGGCCTTACCCGTATCCAATAAAGCCGGTTATCCACCGGAATTTCAGAATGGCTCACGGCTAGGTTACTATGCGCATTTATTCAATAGCATTGAAATTAACACTTCTTTTTATAAGGTTCCTATGGCCAGAACGGTAGCTAAATGGGCCGCAGAAGTGCCGGATAGTTTTCGTTTCACTTATAAATTATGGCGTGATATTACCCATGTAAAAGATCTGCTATTCAAAGATGACGATGTACATCGATTTATGCAGGTCATCAACACGGCTGTGGATAAGAAAGGTGGTTTGCTGGTCCAGTTTCCTCCCAAACTCGATTTATCAGCTCTCAAGCAAGTGGAAAGGCTTTTAATAAACATTCGCGATGCTAATCGTGATTCTGCATGGGCCGTATTCGTTGAGTTTCGTAAACCGTACTGGTATACGGAAGAGACCCATCAAATGCTCGAAAGCTATAATGCCACCATCGTTTTACACGATAAGGCAGGCTCTCAAATGGACTTTATTGAACAGGAGGGCCCGGATGTATATTTGAGGTTTCACGGGCCCGGTGGGAATTACAGGGGCTCGTATTCTGAAGATTTTTTATACGAATATTCTGAATACATCAAGTCATGGATTGGAGAAGGAAAGACAGTTTACACCTATTTCAACAACACGATGGGGGATGCCGTGAAAAATTTAATGACATTGAATGAATTTGTGCTATCAGATAATTAAAGCTCCTTAAAACTCATCAGAATCTTGTTTATTCCTCCGCTTGCAAAAAATGCAGGTTTCTTTTACAATATTCTAATTAACCAAATTGATTCAATAAGGTCCGGAGATTGTCCAGGGTATCTGCTTCCTTAGCAGTTTTATCCATTCTCCATCTCAAAATTCGTGGAAACCGAACAGCAATTCCTGATTTATGCCGGGTTGAAGCGTTAATTCCTTCGAATCCAATTTCAAATACGAGCTCGGCTTTTACAGTTCTTACAGGACCGAATTTTTCGAGGGTATTTCTTTTTATGAAATAGTCAACCTTTCCAAGTTCTTTATCGGTGAGTCCAGAATAAGCCTTGGCAAACGGCACCAGTTTCTCGCCATCCCACACCGCGAAGGTGTAGTCTGTGTAAAGTTCAGCTCTGCGTCCGCTTCCTTTTTGGGCATATACCAAAACGGCATCAATGCTTAGTGGATCTGTTTTCCATTTCCACCAATCTCCTTTTTTTCGTCCGGCCAGGTATTTTGCCTCCATATGCTTCAGCATAAAGCCTTCAGCCGCAAATTCCCTGGCCCGTAAGTGAAGGTCTTTAAGCTCCTGCCATGTGGTGAATTCTAACAAGGGTGAAAGTTTAAAAATAGCGGGAATGCCTGCTGCATGGACAATGTCTGCAAGGATGTTTCGTCTTATCTGTTGTTCTTCACTTCGGATATCTTTACCTCCAAATTCCATTATATCATAGGCTATAAATACAGCCGGGGCCTCTTCGAGTATTTTTTTCGTAAGATTCTTTCTACCAATGCGGGTTTGTAGCACGTTAAAAGAGAGTGGTTTTGTGTCGCCGAAACAAATTAATTCACCATCAAGAACTGTTCCTTCAGGAAGGTAATTTTTAAGAACTAATAATTCTGGGAATTTGTCTGTGATTAATTCTTCCCCACGCGACCAGATGTAAATTTCACCTTCCCGGTAAATAATCTGCGAGCGGATACCATCCCATTTCCACTCAGCAAACCAGTCCTTATGGTTTCCCAGTCCATCCACTGTACCCTGGATGGCATGCGACAGATAAAATGGGTATGGCTTGGAGAATTCATCTGCAGAATTTTCGGAATGAATAAGATCTTTATAGGTGGTAGTAGTCGGTTCCCAGGATCCCATCAGACGATGCGAGATAATTGCTGGGGTGCTTTCAGCTGTGTCTGCAATGGCCCTTGTTACCAATGTTTGGGAGACCCCTATCCTAAAACTCCCCATCAAAAGTTTGTTGAAAACAAAGATCTCGAACGAAGAAAGTTGCTTCCAGGCATCTAAAATAAATTGTTTCTTTTCATCATCACTTGCGTTCTTAAGATTTGCGAGTGCAGCGAACCATTCAGCTAAGGACTTCTCTTTACTTGTTTCGGTAGGCTGGGGAAGAATGAGTGAAACTGTTTCTGCAAGATCACCTACACTTCCATAACTTTCCCTGAAAAGCCACTGCGGAATTCCTGCTAGTTCAAGGGCCCACTCCTGGACTTGTGACGACTTTATTTTTCGCGCTGGCCTTCTGCCTGTAAATAATGCGAGTGCCCAGATCTTATCGTCATCCGGCGCTGATAAAAAATATCCTTTAAGGAGTTCAACCTTCTCATTTGTTTTATTTGTTCTGTCAAGCTGGAGAAAAAGTTCCGTGAATCGCTTCATACCCCGCTGATTAGTTCCTCTTCTGCAATATCTTCCTCCTGCCCATACATTGTTTTGACCTCCGCAGCTTCAATGCCTTTTTCATTGAGCCATCGTGAATATGTGGCTGTATACCCGTGGGTGACAAACACCTTTTGTGCATTTGTTTCAGCGATTGCGGTTTCGAGATCATTCCAGTCTGCATGGTCCGACAGGACAAAGCCCCGGTCTATAGCCTTTCTGTTTTTCGCTCCTCTAACGGCCATCCAGCCAGAACAATAACCTGTTGAATAGGGCTCAAATTTTTTAATCCAACTAGTGTTTAATACCGAACCGGGAGCCAGGATTAAGGCGCCTTTAAAAAGTTTACGGTCTG
The DNA here is from genome assembly GCF_046590655.1 of Daejeonella sp. GTDB lineage: Bacteria > Bacteroidota > Bacteroidia > Sphingobacteriales > Sphingobacteriaceae > Daejeonella. The sequence goes on along the minus strand of NZ_JBKJUM010000137.1, from coordinate 5,034 downwards.
TATCACGAGTAATCAATGGAATAAATGGGAGATCGTGCCCAGCGGCCCTGAGTCTTTCATTCATATTGAAGGTTGCTCCATGGGCATAAACAGGGCCATCGAACGGCTGAAGATTTTGGATAAGTCGTTGCATTTTTCCGAGTGAGTAGCCCATCAAAATGCTTGCCTTGTCATTCATTCTATTTTGAAGCCACCACTCGCGAATATCATTCATAACAACATCCTGGTCTGGCCATTTATAGATTGGCAGTCCAAAAGTTGATTCAGTTATGAAAACATCACATTTAACGGGCTCAAAGGGAGTTGAGAACCCATCGTTCTGTAATTTGTAATCGCCACTCGCAACCCAAACCTCGTTTTTATGCTCGACCCTCACTTGCGCAGATCCAAGAATATGCCCGGCAGGATGCAGTGAAAATTTGACCCCATTAACATGGAATTCTTCTCCATATTCCACAGTTTGAAGCGAAATATCTTCTCCCAGGCGAAGACGTAATATGCTTTCTGAGTCTTTATGAGCCAGATAGTGTTTGCATCCAAATTTAGCATGATCACTGTGGGCGTGGGTGATTATAGCACGGTCAACCGGTTTCCATGGATCGATATGTATACCTGCAGGTGAGCAGTAGATACTGGAGGGAGTGAATTTCAATAAAGTGCGTTTCATTTTTCCGTATTGACTAGTACAACACAGGGAAAATTAATCGGTTTGGCAGAAATTGTTTTTGTAACAAAAAATTAGGGTAGGCATCTAATAAAAAAATTGAATTTTATGAAAGTTCCATTTCTGTCCCGCAAAGGGAGCAAAATCGATCAGCCGCCAGCATTAATTGTAAAGAGTAAGTCCAGAGAATGGTTCGATGCAATCATTTTTGCGTTTATCGCCGCGACAATAATCCGGGGTGTCCTTTTTTCTGCATACGCTATTCCTACAGGATCCATGGAGGGAACCTTATTAACCGGAGATCGTTTGTTTGTTAGTAAGATCGCTTATGGACCGAGAATGCCGATTACCCCGGTATCTATTCCATTTATGGAATCAAGGATTGGGGATTCTAAAATTAAGACATATTGGGATGGAATTCAATTACCATACTTCAGGCTTCCCGGCTTTGGGAATGTGAAAAGGGGCGATGTGGTAGTATTTAACTATCCTTCTGATGCAGGGAATGACCCTGTTGATATGCGTGTCCACTATATAAAACGATGCCTGGGAACTCCCGGAGATGTGGTATCAATTATAAACTCTAATGTTTATATCAATAATGTTCTTTTTAAGAATGCTCCCAAAACACAAACATCTTATCTTGTAAAAACCGATGGTAACAGTTTAAATCCTGAGTTATTACAAGATCTGGACATTGAGATCTTCCAGCAAATTAACATGAGTGATTATGTTATGATAATTCCACCCGCCAGCTTCGAAAATTTCCGCAACCGTCAAAATATCAAAACCATTACTGAAATAAGTACTGCCCAAGGAGTATATGACGAGGCGGTCTTTCCCCATAACAGTTTGTATAAATGGAATCAAGATAATTTTGGGCCTTTAATAATCCCCAAAATGGGCTGGACGGTTAAATTAACAGAATCCACTATGGCATTATACAGAACGGCCATTGAGACTTATGAAAACAATAAAGTGGACGTTTCTAATGGGAATATTTTCATTAATGGCAAAAAAGCAGATTCGTATACATTTAAGATGGATTACTATTGGATGATGGGTGACAATCGCCATAATTCTGAGGATTCGCGTTACTGGGGACTTGTTCCTGAAGATCATATCGTGGGTAAATCGATGATAACCTGGTGGAGTGTAGACAGCGATGCACCCTTGTTAAGTAAAGTACGTTGGAGCAGAATATTAAAACCGATTAATTAAGTTCCGGAAAAAAGTAGTGCTCCATTTTGAATCATCTTATTATAGTTACCGATCCATACATTGATTTACGCTCATTTTTTGGATGTATAACATAATAATATGTTCCTGTTGGTAATTCTGATCCATTATTGGTCCCATCCCAGGGAGATATATAATTTACAATTTGGTAAAGCTTAACACCATACCTGTTAAAAATATCGACTGTAGCACCAGGATAATCCTCGAGATATTTTACCTTCCAGGTATCGTTTACCCCATCTCCGTTAGGGGTAAACGTATTGGGTACCTGCGGCATTTTCAAAACCTTGATAAAAATTTTGCTGGAAGCTGTGCAACCTTTGTCGGTTGTAACAGTGAGAGTGTAGGTCACATCGTCTGTGGGGGTAGCTTCCGGAAACAAAATATCGTCTTTGTTTAAATAGGTCGAAGGAGACCATTTATAGGAGACTATATTTCCAGATACCGTAGCTGGCAATTTGATAGTGCGACCATCCAGCACGAGCAGATCGGGCCCGAGGTTGGCAGTGGGAACCGGATTGACTGTGATTGTCTCGGTTTTGGCATCTATACAACCATTATCCGCAACAAATGTATAGGTCAGGGTATGGGTTCCGACTCCGGCAATAGCCTGACTGAAAATTCCGATGGGGCTAACGCCTTTTCCTGTATAGCTTCCAATACCGCTTAGTACTCCATGGATTTCTTTTGCCTGAGTCAGTTGAATTGGCTTAGAATCAGAGCAAATGTCGGGCATAGGATCAAACTGAACTCGCGGGACGGCATGTAAGGTAACTGAAACAATTTCTTCATCGACGCAGGTTAAGCCTGAAAAAGCGAGCATCCTGACTGTAATGGTTTTTGTTGCGGGGCTAAAGAACACAGAATATGTGTTTGTGTATTGTTTCGGTGGATCTCTCCGTTTAGCTGGATTATCGTCGGTAAACTTAGAATTCGGATTGTTTCCGAAATCATAATACCATTCTATTTTCGTAATTTCTCCAAAATCTATACTTGTACGATCCTCAAAAATAACGGGAGCATCGCTGCACAGCTTATCTGGTGTAAGTACATTAAATGCTGCTTTTGGGACACTTCCAGCTACAGTTAAGGTCTTTATTATCGTTGTAGAGCATCCGGTTGAAGAAGTAACAATGAGTTTTACGGTATAATCTCCTGCTCTGGAATATTTGTGCTGAGGGTCTTTATCTGTTGATTTGTTGGGGTTTTGGGCGGTGGCAAGAGTATCTCCGAAATCCCAGGCATATGTAAGCGTGACACCTATACCTGAAATGGTGGACTTATTTTCAAAAGTAGCTGTTCCATTTGTTAAGCAGGATGGTGGCAAAACGAAGTCTGCAAAGGGAACAGCTAGTACCGTAACATCTTTTTCAATGACGTTGACACATGTTCCTCCTGTATAGGCAAGCATTTTCACCTTGTAGGTTTTCGATGCTGGAGATGTAAAGGTAGGGTATTTGTGAGAGTAAACACGAGTGGGGGCGGCGCGAAGTGCAGGTTCATCGTCAATCACCTTTACATTAGGATTATTTACCAGATCATAGATCCATTCAATCTTTGTAACTTCTTCATCCAACTCTACGATAACTTTATCTTCGAATTCAACCAGATTATTGCTGCATAATACAGCAGGATTTTTTACGTTGAAATCGGCCTTCGGAACTCCGCCATTAACGACAAATAATTTAGTTAAGGTTACTTCACAACCGTTAGTCGATTTTACGGTTAACCTGACGGTGTATTTTCCAGCTTTGGTATAGCGATGAGAAGCATCCTTCAATGTGGAGGTTGGCGGGCGCTGGGCATTTGATAGTGGATCCCCAAAATCCCACAGAAATGTTAATTGGGATGCGGTGCCATCTGAAATAGTGGTTTTATTGGTGAATTGCGCGGAACCGTCAGCCAGACAAAAGTCTGGCACGTCAAAATCTATTTTTGGTAACTCATTTACAACAGGATCCATAATGAATACATTACTTGCACATCCCTTGTCTGTCTCCACAATAAGCTTGATTACATACTTACCAAATTTTGCATAAGTATGCGCCGGATTTTGTGCAGAAGAAGTGTTTCCATCACCAAAATCCCAGGTCCATTTTACGATTGCTCCTTCATTGGCAACAGATTTGTCCGTAAATTGTATCGCCTGACCTTCGCACTTCAATGCTGCTACAGTGAAAGATGCGTTCGGTGTTTTGTTGATGTGGATGACAACCGGGGCAACCGGCGAAGAAAAGCAGCCACCTTCGGACTCAACAGTCAAGGTTACCGGAAAATCGCCAGCCGTTTTATAAGAATGTTGAATAGGAGCTGCAGCAGTTTGAGTTACCTTCGTTCCATCTCCAAAATCCCAGTGCCACTTGGTAATTATTGTTGAGTTTGGAGCACTGGAGTTTGTAAAGGTTATTGGGGAAGCAATGCAGGAAGCGACCTTGTCGGCAGTAAATGAAGACTGAGGAACGGTCTGAATATCGAATTCAAGGCCTATTTCGTCGGAAGAACCACAACCGTCATTGGAGGATTTCTCAACAATAACTTTAGTGGAATAACGTTTAGCGGCGGTGAAGTTTACACCATTAAGAATTTCATAAGTATAATTGGTAATACCATTTATTACCTCCGTTTTAATAAGTTTAATGGGTATTTCAGTGGCCGGACTACCATTGTCCAGATCAAGAGTTAATTTTGTGGGTACGTATGGAAGAGTCAATTCGAAATTATATGACTCGTTCAGACAGCCAGTTGTTTTCAGCTGTTTGGATACGGACGAACGGGCTTGCAGACCAGCCGAGACTAAACTCGCTCCGGCAGCGTAACCATATGATTCAGCGTTACCAAATCCATAGGCTATTGCATTAAAACCAATATCTGCCTGAAGATTATGCGTACCGGACACTACATCCAATTGTGCGTAAGAGTAGTTAGCCAAGCCTGCAACCGGCTTAAAACTTGCAACTGGAGCTACCCCATCCAGCTTGAAAGAACCAACCCCGCTCGTCGGAATTACTACGTTAATATAATGTCTCAGAATCAGATTTAGGGGCGTGGAATACATCGTAATCTTAGTCAGCGTCTGTTCGAGTGGATTTAAAAAAATCATTTCCGGATCACCAACATCGCCGGTTAGTGGT
>NZ_JBKJUM010000157.1:0-13823 GCF_046590655.1 Daejeonella sp. | reverse complement strand
TTGCTGCAGCTGATGTATAGTGGATTTTCTGAATCTTCTTCACTCGCTTCTTCAGCTTTTGTAAATTTCTGGCTCTGGAGATTTTTAGGGAGGCTTCATCCTTTAGCTGTTCATTTTCCTGTAGCTTTTCTTGTGTTTGCCGCCATACTGGAACTTTTCACCCTGAAAAAATTCGGCTCAGCACTACGTCCCGGGATTAACCTCCTTATAGCAGCCGGCGTGATCTCCGCGATTTTTTCAGCTGTATTTGGATTCTTACTCTCTCTAAGTGGAGACTATGGAGAAGATTTGAGCTTACACCAATGGATAGGCATCGGTACAGCTTTCCTGGGGGCTGTTTCCTGGTTACTGTTAAACAGGATATTGAAAAAAAACCAACTCAATCTGGTAACACCATATCGTAGTATATTATTTTTAAGTGCTCTTGGAGTATCGCTGGCAGGACATTTTGGAGCATCCCTGGCACACGGGAATGATTACCTGTCAAGTACGCTTCCCTGGAGCGCTGATTATACAGCAGCCGAATCTGACAATTTCGAATTGACCTCGTTTAAAAATGATTCCAGCAAATTAACTATAAAACAGGAGATCGAGCTCAATGTGCAGGTGAAAGCAATATTTGCACATAATTGCTATAAATGTCATGGGGATGAAAAAGTTAAAGGCGAATTACGGCTTGACCGGAAGAATATGGTTTTCAAAGGTGGCGAAAATGGGCCGGTCGTTATCCCTGGAAATGCGCGTGAAAGTGAAATATTTCGCCGTATTACGCTGCCTTCCAATCATAAAGATCATATGCCTTCCAAAGGAAAAAAACTATCGGAAAATGATATCGCCATAATAAACTTCTGGATTCAGAAAGGGGCTCCATGGCCCGATGGGCCTGATAAAGAAAATGTTTTCAAAGTGGCTGCACTTTCTCCCAGAAACCCCCCACTACCACCCGTTTCCGGTCATATAACCAATCCGATCGACCGGTGGACAAACCAGTATTTTATAAAAAATAAAACTTCCTGGCCTAATCTTATTGATGACAGAACTTATTTAAGAAGAATATTTCTTGACATAATCGGATTGCTACCGAGTCCGCAGGAGATTGAAGCATTTACCAAAGATAGCAGACCGGATAAAAGGTCATTATGGATAAAACAACTGCTAAACCGCGAAGATGATTATGCTATGCACTGGCTTACTTTCTGGAATGATGCCTTAAGAAACGATTATACAGGAACTGGCTACATCACTAAGGGTCGCTATAATATTACCGACTGGCTGTATAAATCAATCAAATCAAATAAGCCATATAAGCAGTTTGTTAAAGAATTGGTTAGTCCCGATGAGGAATCAAAGGGCTTTGTTGAAGGTATCAAATGGCGGGGGGTTGTAAATGCAAGTCAGAGAACTGAAATGCAGGCTGCACAGAATGTATCGCAGGTTTTTTTAGGACTAAATTTAAAATGCGCCTCCTGTCATAATAGCTTTATCAGCGATTGGAAACTAGAGGATGCATATGCCTTTGCCAACATTTTTGCCGATAGTACGCTTGAAATAAATCGATGCGATAAGCCTACCGGTAAATTCACCGATGCCAGAATGCTGTGGAGAGAACTGGGTGTTATTGATAATAAAGCTACTGTATCCCGAAAAAGAGCACAGTTGGCAGAAAACATGATTAAACCGGAGAACGGACGCTTGTATCGTACTTTAGTAAACAGAATATGGGCGCAGCTTATGGGAAGAGGTCTTATTGAGCCTGTTGACGTGATGGATAACGAACCCTGGAGTCGGGATTTGCTGGACTGGATGGCTTTCAATTTCGAGCAGAACAAATCTGATATGAAAGAGCTGATTTATCTCATCACAACTTCCAAGACATACCAATTGCCCTCTGCTGGGTTTAAGGACGCTACTAAAATTGTGTCACAGGACTACAAGTTCACCGGAATGCTTAGGAAAAGAATGACTGCAGAACAGTTTGCGGATGCCGCAGGGACAGTTATTGGTCCACTTTTTCACGATTCGCTTGTAAAATATAGGCCATTTATGCAATCCGGATACGTTCGACCAAGTCCTCTTTTCGCTCGTGCTTCACTGGTAATCAATAATACTTTTCTCACTGCTTTAGGTCGGCCGAACAGGGAGACAGTTTCCACCAGCCGGGAGTCTCAGGCGAATCTGTTGCAAGCTCTGGAATTAACTAACGGTGAGAGGTTTAATTCAATGATCAGAAAAGGAGCAGAAGTTTGGAAGCAAAGGTATAAGCACAGTGATAAGATTATTAAAGAAATTTATAAAAGGGCCTTAGGGCGTGAAGCGCAACCAAAAGAATTTAAAATTGCCAAAAAATTATTGGGCGACAAACCTGAAACAGATTCCATTGAAGATCTAATCTGGACCATTATGCTTCTTCCAGAATTTCAAATCATTTATTAAAGCTTAATTTAATTATTACTCATGAATACTCCGTGGAATAGAAGGGAATTTTTAAAAAGTACCAGTGCCGCCACTATTGCAGCTCTTGCAGCAGGGGTTCCCATGACAAGTTTTTTAACTTCATGCAACGGCAGAAAATCAAATTCCAGCGCCGATACGGTTATTTTACTTTGGATGGCAGGAGGAATGGCTCATACAGACACATTTGATCCAAAAAGATACACCCCTTTCAGCAAAGGAATGAAGGCAAATGATGTGTTGAGCACCTTTAAATCTGTGCCAACCATACTCGATGGTGTTTCCTTTTCGGAAGGTTTGGGTTCAATCGGGAAAGTAATGGATAGAGGAACTGTTATCAGGTCTTATGTGGCTGGTGATATGGGACATATATTACACTCTCGCCATCAATATCACTGGCATACTTGTTATAAACCTCCGCAATCTGTTTCTGCTCCCCATATAGGTTCCTGGATAGCAAAGGAGCTGGGTCCAATGAACCCCGTTATACCTGCTTTCATTGATATCGGACAAAGATTTACTTTAGGAGAAGGAGAAGAATTGAAAGCCTTCCATACTGCCGGGTTTTTAGGAAGCGAATACGGGCCATTCCTAATACCGGATCCATCTGCTGGTCTGGAAAGTGTAAAGCCACCTGTTGGCATGTCTGCAATGCGGTTTGAAAAAAGAAATCAATTGTATAATGATCTGATAAGTAAAAGTTCAACAGGCGAATTCGGCAGCGATTATCAGAAGGAATCTTTGAGAAGATCTTTGGAACAGGCCTATATCCTGCTAAAATCACCAGAGGCTGCGGCATTTGATCTGACTAAAGAACCTAAGCAGAGCTATGATATCTATAATACTGGAAAGTTTGGTTTAGGTTGCCTGATGGCACGCCGGTTAACGGAACAGGGAGCGCGTTTTATTAGCGTTACCACAGAATATGAACCCTTTAAAAGCTGGGATACACATGATAATGGCTATACCCGTTTAATTGATATGAAGAAGCAGATTGATGGCCCTGTTTCCCAGTTGATCAAAGATCTGGAACGTAGCGGACACTTGGATCGTACCATGATTATATTAGCCAGTGAATTCAGCAGGGATATGATGGTGGAGGGACGCCCAGATCTTAAAGTGCAGGAGCAGGTTAATCAACCAGATATTATTGATGATATCAAAAATTATGGGATGCATCGCCACTTCACCGACGGGTGTTCTATGTTAATGTTTGGCGGAGGAATTAAAAAAGGCGAGGTATATGGTAAAACAGCAGATGAACGCCCCTGCAAAACCATTGAAAAACCTATCGTAATTGATCAAATACACCAAACCATTTATCATGCACTGGGCATTCAGGAAGACGCTAATTATGTTGTAGAAAAAAGACCATTCTATACTACACCAGATGGCTTGGGTAAAGCAGAGCTTGAGTTATTCACCTAAAAAAGAGCTAACCAATTAAATAAATACGAATGAAAAGAAGAAACTTTATCAAGCAAACAGCGATAACAACCAGCAGCTTGTTGATTATGCATGATTTATTTGCTAAACCTCAGAATAAAGTATATGGTCATAATAACATGACTTATACACTGGATACTTCCTGGTCTAAAGCAAACTCAGCTCAACTCCCTGTAAAAGACTGCCATGAGATGGTTCAGGACAGCAAAGGCAGAATTATCTTGTTAACTAATGAAACAAAAAATAATATCCTAATCTTCAACAAAGATGGAAAAGTGCTAGATAACTGGGGTCATTTGTTCCCCGGAGGTCATGGTCTATCCGTGCATAACGAAAATGGGACAGAATTTCTATATATCACCGATACCTCAAAACATCAGGTCTATAAAACGACTATGGATGGTAAAGTGCTTCTTACCATTAATGCACCTATGGATGCTGGTATCTATTCTAAACCGGAAGAATTTGTACCTACAGAAACGGTTGTCGATAAAAATGGAGATATTTTTATTGCCGATGGCTACGGTGCACAGTACATATTGCATTATGATAAACAAGGCAAACTAATTAAATATTTTGGTGGGCGTGGCGAAGGTGATGCGCATTTGGATAACGCACACGGTATTTGCTTTGATACACGTAATAATAAACGTACGTTGCTAATCACCGATCGGACAAGGAATTGTTTCAAAAGATTTAATAAAAAGGGAGAATTGCTGGAAGTAATTAAACTTCCCGGTGCCTGCGTTTGCCGTCCGGTTATTCACGGTGATTATTTATATGCCGCTATATTCCGCTCGCCAAATTCGAGTGCCTCAGGTACTGGTTTCGTCACTATTCTGGATAAGCACAATAAAGTGGTCAGTAATATCGGTGGTAACGAGCCCCTGTACGTGAATGGTATTTTGCAGCCTATGCGACAGACCGACAAAATATTTGTTCATCCCCATGATGTATGTGTAGACCGCGATGAAAATATGTATGTGGCACAATGGGCATCGGGAAAAGTTTATCCATACAAACTAACACGAGTCTAAGGCAAAAAGATATTTGCATAATGAGATTCTCTAAAAAATGCTCTTGTTCATAGATGGTCCTATCATTTATTCAGAGAGAACTGCGAGGGGATAATGTATCCTAAGCAAGTTTTTTCCATCTCAGCGATAAAAATTGAATCATTAATTAGTGGGCAAGAAGTTTTAATTAACATGTCCAATCCTCAGTGATACAAGAGTTATCTTGGGATCAATTGGTGCTTTCAGAAATCGGTTAATGGAATCGAAATGTTATGAAGGTCCACTCCGAATTTACCTTCAGGTTGAAAGTCATCCGTATTTTTCTATTCTTTTTGAATAAGCATTTTTTTATCTCTTTCTGATATTCCTTAATTCAAGTGCAAAGTATCATATATTTAATTATAAATATTTGCAAATCAGATACTTATTAAAATAATTTTTTATTTAAAATTATTTTAATAAGCAGGTCAGGTCAGGACAGAAAAGTTAATATTCATCTATAAATTGTGATCCTGATTTAAAAATTAAATAAGCTTTTGAGTTTAAGGTTCATATTTAAATAATAAAAAGCAATAAGATGAAATAAGCCCAATTGAATACCGGAGATATCGGAATTTGGGATCAACATTTTAAATCAAAATCTAAACCACTAAACTTAAATAAATGAAAAAGACACTTACCTCATCCAAAAACAGGCCTTTAATAAGAAAATGGAGGATGACTAGCATGAGCTTGTTATCCTTGCTTTTGATAATAAGTCCCGGTTTTCTACGTGTAACAGCTGCCCTGAAAGATCCGAGTGCTCTTCGGGCCATTACATCAAACTATATCGTTCCTGGTAAAATAGTAAGTAATGTTGATATACCGGTAAAAGGAAACATCACGGACCAAAAATCCGGCGAAGTGCTAATCGGCGTTTCTGTGAAAGTGAAAGGAACTAATATTGGTGTTTCTACAGATGCCAATGGTAACTATTCTTTGGATTCGCCCGAAAATGGGATTTTGGTTATTAGTTATATTGGTTATGAAACGTTAGAAGTCCCTGTTAACAATAGAGGAACTATTAATATTCAATTATCAGGGTCCAACACTTCATTAAATGAAGTTGTGGTTGTAGGTTATGGTAGCCAGTTAAAACGGGAGATAACGGGTGCCGTTCAAACAGTTAAGTATAAAGATTTACAAGATCTGCCTGTTACCACAATAGCACAAAAGTTGCAAGGTGCTTTGGCGGGTGTTCAGATCAATCAAACAACAGGCAAGCCTGGTCAGGGCATGTCAATCCGGATCCGGGGCCAATTGTCTGTTTCGGCCGGTAGCGATCCTTTATATGTTGTTGATGGATTCCCCATTACCGGCAATATCAGCGCCATGAATCCCGATGAAATAGAGGACATATCTATTTTAAAGGATGCAGCTTCGACTTCCTTATACGGTTCCAGGGCTGCCAATGGGGTAGTGCTTATAACGACTAAAAAAGGAAGTGCCGGTCAAACCAATATCAATTTCAACACATTTACCGGGATCCAACGGGTACCTGTACAAGGAAGAATTGAAATGATGAATGCCGTGGAATTTGCACAATTCAAAAAGGAATCATATGAAGATGCGAAGCAACCTGTACCTGATATTTTTCAAAACCCTTCTCAATATGAAGGTAAAAATAACGACTGGTATGATGCTTTGTTAAGACAAGCACCCCTACAGAGCTATAATTTGACCATTACTTCTAACAAAGAAAAAGTTAATACATCGGTAATTGCAGGTGTTATTAATCAGAAAGGTGTTGTTTTGAATAACGAGTATAAAAGATATTCGCTCCGTTTAAACTCCGCCTATGCTATTTCTGATAAGGTGAATTTAGGATTCAATATCGCTCCTTCTTATGTGTTTGACAATACCCCCAGATCGGATGGAGATAGAGGAACCGGAATTCTTTTCAATGCATTACATACATGGCCCATTATGCCCATTCGGGATGACAAAGGCGACCTGACTTTATTTAATAGATTTCCCTCAAGTACGGGTAACATCTTTGCTTACGCAAACTGGGTAAGGTCAGCAGAAGAGTTGATTAATGAAACAAAAACAACTAACCTGCTTTCGAATGCTTTTATTGATTATCAGCCCTTAAAAGGACTAGTGCTCAAATCCACATTCAATGCGGAATTATTGAGCAGTAAATTTTTCTTTTTCAATCCTTCTACAGCAACCAGCAGTATCAATACACCGATTCCTACTACTGCATCATCACAACGATTGAATGGTCAAAATTTTTCATGGCTGAACGAAAACACAGCAACCTATACTAAGAGTTTCAGTGATCATAATTTTGAGCTATTAGGAGGTTTTACCAACCAGAGATTTCGTCAGGAAACAACACAAATTAGCGCTGATACCTATTCGGACGACAGGCTTCCAACAATCCAGGGGGCGATTAACATAAACCGTGGCGGTACTTTCAGTGGGGTTGCAGAGTGGGGTCTGACCTCTTTTATATCAAGACTTAACTATAATTACAAAGGCAAATACCTGTTTAATGCTGCCGTTCGTAGTGATGGTTCTTCCCGTTTTGGATCAGCTAATCGATGGGGTACTTTCCCTTCCATCGGTCTTGGATGGATAGTTTCAGATGAGAGTTTTCTTAAAGATTTGCCAAGCATATCATTTGCGAAATTAAGAGCTAGTTATGGAATAATCGGAAACAATAACATTGGTAATTATACCCATTACGCACTTATAAATAACACAGTTAATGCAGTTTTCGGCAACAATGTGGCTGCGGGTGCAGTGATAACATCTTTAGCCAACCCTAATTTAGGATGGGAAACTACCAAGCAAATGGATTTGGGTTTAGATTTGAGTCTGTTCAACGATAGATTACAATTCACCTATGATTATTATGTAAAAAATACCAGTAATTTACTTTATAGTGTACAGATCGCGCAAGAATCCGGATTTGGCAATTTCAACGATAACATTGGAGAAATTAAGTTTTGGGGGCATGAATTTGCACTTACTAATCAAAATACTATCGGTAAACTTAAATGGACAAACAATGCAAATATTTCATTTAACCGGAACAAGGTAATGGCTCTGGCTGATGGAATTGACAGGGTATATGGTAATTTCCATATCACTCAAGTGGGAAAACCTTTTGGACAATTCTATGGCCACATCTCCCAGGGGATGTACAAAAATGCTGAAGACCTAAAAAATTCCCCGCAAGTACCTGGTAGGTCAACAGTTGGTAGTATAAAATTGACAGATCAAAACGGAGATGGCATAATAACGAATGGGGGGGACAAAGATGATAGAGTAATCATGGGGAGTCCTTTTCCAAAGTTCACCTATGGAATGTCAACAAACTTGCAATTTGGAAAATTTGATTTTAACATAATAGGTTCTGGTTCATTTGGCAATCAACTACTTGTTCGTCACTTATATAGTACGGCAAATCTGGATGGGGTTTTTAATATGGTTAGAGAAGCTCAATACCGTTTTAGGTCAGAAGCTAATCCAGGTAAAGGGATGTATGGCACCACGGTAGGTGGAGGTAACGTTACGGGCATTGAAAGAGACTGGATGAATAGTCGCTTCATAGCGGATGCCTCATTTTTTACCATTAAGAATATTACACTCGGTTATGATGTTGGTATTAAAACTAAGCTTTTTAAATCAGCCCGGGTTTATACTTCTGTACAACAGGCTTTCGTATTTACAAAGTATTGGGGTGGACCAAATCCTGAAACCAGTGCCCAGGGAAACGGTCAAGGGGATGGAGGGAATTTAAGCCAGGGAATAGATCTTTCCAATTATCCGGTGCCTCGTACCTTCAGCCTTGGTGCTAACCTGAATTTTTAAAAATACCTAATTAACTAATTTGTTTTTAATATCTATATTTTAATAACATGAAAAGAATCATTGTAATCACTTGTTTTTTATGCTTTGCATTGGCAAGTTGTAAAGATAAATTTCTAGAAATATACCCTGAGACGGCTTTGAGCTCCGAAACATTCTTCAAAACCGAATCCGATTTCCAACAGGCCGTTAATGCGGCTTATGTGCCGCTGAGAAACATTGTTAATGACAGGGCATGGCTTTTAGGGGAAATGCACTCCGATAATACCTATTATGCGCGTAACATCCTGTTTGGCGCTACGGAGCAGCAGGAAAATATTGCCGACTTCGCTATTCCTACAGCACAGGGAATTACCACCAATGTGCATGTTCTGGTTCAGTATCGCTTAGACTACCAAATCATAGCCCGCACCAATCAGGTTTTGGCGCTTATTGATGGCGTTGATTTTAATGCCGAATCAAAAAATAACTTAAAAGGGCAAGCTTATTTTCTTAGAGCCTATGCCTATTTTGAATTGGTAAGATATTTCGGAAAAGTTCCTTTGCACTTAACTCCCGTCACCAATCGTTCGGAAGCTGCTTTGCCATTGGCATCCGTTGATCAAATCTATGCCCAAATTATAAAAGATGCTGATCAGGCTACCAAATTGTTGTTTAATAAAGCTAAACAAGAACCGGGCCGCGCCACTTCTGGTGCAGCAAAAACATTGTTGGCCAATGTGTATATTGTGCAAAAGAAATGGGCTGACGCTGAGAAACTCTTGAGAGAAGTAGTTACTAACGATGGATATGGTTTGATGCCCGATTATGCAGATGCTTTTTCTACTTCAACTGCTAATAAAAATAATAGGGAGTCGGTTTTTGAAGTTCAGTTTCAAGAAGGTTCAGCCGGTTATGCCGGAAGTTTTTTATATAACTTTATGCCTCGCCCAATGAGTCCGGATGAGCTAAAAACAATTACTGGAACCTCCAATCCTCAGCCTCTAACAGGAGAAGGAAATAACATTCCAACCCCTGATATCATTGCTGTTTACGAAACCGGAGATAAAAGACTTAACGCCTCCATTGCATACATTACATTAAGCGGGAGCTTAAGGGAAAATAAAGTATACCCTTATATCAAAAAATACGCAAAGGTTCACGCTTTAAACGGGAATCATGGTACAAATTGGCCTATTTATCGTTACTCGGAAGTTTTATTGTTGTTGGCAGAATCGTTAAACGAACAAAATAAAAGTATGGAAGCCGCAACTTACATGAATCAAGTTCGATCTCGTGCGGGTTTAGCAAATTATATGGCCGCTTCACAAGCGGAAATGCGAACTGCTCTTTTTAGAGAAAGAAGAGTAGAGCTGGCTTTTGAAAATAAACGCTGGTTCGATTTAGTACGATCAGGAACGGCCACGGCTGTTATAACAGCTTATGGAAACAGAATTAAGGCAAATCCCCTTGATTATTATTATCCTAAAGGCGCAGTTCCCCCGGGAAATGCCTTTACACAGTTAGAGTTGCTTTACCCACTTCCTGCGGACGAGGCTGCTTTAAATCCTCATTTTTAATATTTCTTTTAAAACAAGCCGCTTCTTTGAGTAAGCCGGCTTGTTTTTAGATTCTGCAAAGTAAATTCGATGGCTCATGCACTTATGTATAAGTCCGTAGTAATAAAGTTTGCAAACATAGTAAGAGCATTTGTAGTGATATAATGGGAAATATTATTTTGATGTATAGAAAATCTACGACGATTCTTTTATTTTTTGCCGGATTATTCATTTTTCCCGCAGTGTCGTTTCAATCTAAATTTCATTTAAAATTCAGAAAGCAGATGATTGCTGCTGAAAGTGCAGAATCTGCCGGAGTTTTTGATGTAAATGGGGATGATCTTTTAGATATTGTCTCCGGAAGTTATTGGTATGAAGGGCCATCATTTCTGAAGCGCCACTTAATAGGCCAGGTAAAAAGAGTTAATGAATATTTTGACGATTTTTCAACAATACCACTTGATGTGAACGGAGATGGAAAGACAGATTTTATAACAGGTGGTTGGTTTAATAAGACGCTTTTATGGCGGGAGAATCCAGGCAATGATAAAGAATGGCAAACACATGAAATTGCAGTTACGGGCAATATAGAGACTACACGATCTTGGGACATTGACGGAAACGGATTTGACGAAATTGTGCCTAATACTCCAGGTTTGCCGCTGGCTTATTATACATTAATACGTGATAAGAATAATAGGGCTCAGGGGCAATTCTCCAAAACAAAGGTGGCCGAAAAACACGGTCATGGGTTGGGATTTGGAGATCTCAATGGAGATGGTAGAGGAGATTTTGTAATATCAGACGGCTGGCTGGAAGCTCCGGATGATCGGGAACATAAAGCTTGGAAATTTCATCCTGATTTTAATATAGGAGATGCAAGTGTTCCTGTTGTTGTAGCTGATGTTAATCAGGATGGACTCAATGATCTAATTGTGGGCCAGGGTCATTCGTACGGTCTGGATTGGCATGAACAAAAGAGGGATGGAAATGTGATAAGATTTGTCAAACATGCCATTGACCCCTTCCAGTCCCAGTACCACACGATGGAATGGGCTGATATAGATAATGATGGTCAGATGGAATTAATTACCGGGAAGCGTTACCGCGCTCATAATGGAAGAGATCCGGGAGATAATGATCCACCCGGACTTTATTATTTCAAATGGAATGGTGAATCATTTACTAAAAATGTTATAAGTTATGGTCCTTTTGGAGTTGGGAAGGGCGCAGGCATTTTCCTCTCTATTGCTGACCTGCATAAAACTGGGATGAAGGATATCATCGTTGCAGGTAAGGATGGCTTATGTGTATTTTTTAGTGAGGCGCCATAATTTACTTTTTGAAATATATGTATATTAATAAAATGTTTAAAGCCTTGTCAGGGTAGGTGTCAAAAAAATCACATTCATTTTTAAAATAGAATCTTTTAATTAAATATTTATATGAGCATAAATCGGAATACATCTGTAAAATTATTAGTAGCACTTTCTGTTATTCTTATTATTGGAGTTTCTTTTATCGGCAACGTTAAGGAAACTAGTAGAAACAGAGCCCGGGAATTAGATCCAAAAGTGGAAAAGCTTAAGCTGTTGCCCGACTTCAAGGCAGAACATCTATACAGCCCTTCTGAGAATAAGAACGGATCGTGGGTAGCGATGACATTTGATGATAAAGGTAGAATGATTACTTGTGATCAATATGGATATCTATATCGATTAACTATCCCCCCAATTGGAACGGATTCTGTTAAATCGAAGACTATTGTCGAAAAGCTTGAGATAAAGATAGAGGGTGATACCTCCAAAGAGAAGATAAAAATGGGCTATGCTCAGGGTTTATTGTACGCTTTCAATAGCCTTTACGTGATGGTTAATCATAAAGGTGATACCTCAATGGCTAAGAGTAGTGGTCTTTACCGACTTAAAGATACCGACAATGATGATCAGTACGATGAGATAACCTTGCTTAAAGACCTGGTTACTCCGGGAGGAGAACATGGACCACATAGTATGGTCATTTCGCCTGATCAAAAGTCAATTTACCTCATAGCTGGCAATCATGTGGATGTTCCCAAAATGGATGCCTATCGTTTGCCTGAAACCTGGAAAGAAGACAACTTATTCCCTTTAATAAAAGATCCTAACGGGCATGCTAATGATCGTTATGCTCCGGGTGGTTTTGTTGTCAAAATAAATCCGGAGGGAACAAGCTGGGAATTGATCAGTGCGGGATACAGAAACGCATTTGACCTTGCATTTAATGAACTTGGAGATATGTTTGTTTATGATGCAGACATGGAATGGGATTTTGGAATGCCATGGTACCGCCCTACACGAATAAGCCATTCAACCAGCGGCAGCGAATTTGGATGGCGCACAGGTAACAGTAAATGGTCGCCGGCATATCCGGATAACTTGCCGCCAGTATTAAACATCGGACAGGGCTCACCTACAAGCCTTTTCAGCGGAAATAATGCTCGATTCCCGGAAAAATATCGCAGAGGATTATTTGCCTTCGACTGGAGTTTTGGGATCATCTATGCCGTTCAATTAATTCCAAGCGGGTCTTCGTACAAAGCAACTGCGGAAGAATTTATTTCCGGTGCGCCATTGCCCTTAACTGATGGTATTGTTGGGCCAGATGGGGCTATGTATTTTTTAACAGGAGGACGTAGACTCGATTCAGACCTTTACCGTGTTTATTATGGCGAAAACACTTTATCAAATACTCCATTAGTAACGAATACTTCACGTGAGATACTGGAGGCACGTAAATTAAGACAGCGATTGGAATCATTTCATGGTGCCCCAAATGCAAAAGCAATTGGCCTGGCGTGGCGAAACATGGGAAATGAAGATCGTTTTATTCGTTATGCTGCCCGTATGGTAATGGAGCATCAGCCTCTTAGCCAATGGCAGGAAAGAGCATTCAAAGAAAAAGATCCTCAGATACTTACTCAAGCCATGATTGCTATGGCCAGAACTGGAAATAGAGGTTTACAAGTCAGGATGATCAATGCATTAATGAATATAAACTACAGTATATTACCTGAAGCTCAGCAAATAGATGTTTTAAGAGCTTATGAATTGATAATTTCCAGAATGAGTAAACCCTATGATGCTGAAAAAGTTAAATTAAGCGCTTACCTAAATCAATTCTATCCTGCCAAAAGCAATGAATTGAATCGTTCATTCAGCAAAGTTTTGGTTGCTCTGGATGACCCATTAGTAGTTCAAAAAACACTGGCTTTACTTGACGGAACCGTTCAGGACGTGGATGATCAAAAATCTTTCATGCAGTCTTCGGACTTAATCCTGCGTAATCCTCAATACGGACTTGACATTGCAAAAATGTTAGCCAAAACACCACCTGCTCAGCAAATTTATTATGTAACGGCATTAAGTGAAGCAAAAAATGGCTGGACAACAGAAAGAAGAGAGAAATATTTCAAATGGTACTATACAGCGTTTGGATACAGGGGAGGTAATAGTTTTGTCGGTTTTATTGA
>NZ_JBKJUM010000050.1:0-21235 GCF_046590655.1 Daejeonella sp. | reverse complement strand
AATGCACCAATTACTGCCGCGGTTATTCCATCAACAAAGGCCTTGACACTTTGATTTTTGACTATTCTTTTAAATGATGGCGCTAAAACAACCGTAAACAGAAAACAAGGTAAAAAGGTTGCTAAGGCAGCTACCGTTGCGCCAGGAAAGCCGGCAACCAAATAACCGATGAAACCCACAGTAATAACGACCGGCCCAGGAGTGATCATAGCGACTGCTACTGAATCAATAAACTCGGCCTCTGTTAACCACCGGTATTCCTGCACGACACCAGCATGTAAAAAGGGAACTATAGCCAATCCGCTTCCGAAAACAAAGGCTCCCGCCTTAGTGAAGAACAGTGCTATATTAATCAGGACATCGCTATTATAATCCCAGAAACCAATACCAACTACTAAGACTGAAGGTAATATCGGTTTTCTGAACCATTGAGGAGGAGCTTTTATGAACATAAAGACTAAGCCCGCCAAAAGAAAAAATAATACTTCCTCGCGCTGGATAATAACGGTAATGATGACACCCATCAAATAGAAAACCCAGAGCAGCCAGTTTGATTTAATAGATAGCCAGTTAATTTTACTAATGGATTTAATGGTGAGTTTATAAGCACTGATTGCGATGATTCCAATCACCGAAGCCCCTACTCCATAAAATACCGCTTGCATCCACGGAAGCCCGCTGTATAACTTGTAGGCCATTCCCAACAGCAATACCATGATAAACGATGGCAACACAAAAGCTAAACCGATCAACGTTGCCCCAAGTAACCTGTAATGCAGAAACCCTATGTAAATTCCTAATTGAGCGGCGAGAGGGCCGGGAGCCAGCTGGGACAATGCCAGTCCTTCTTTATATTCTTCCTCTGTCAACCATTTTTTATCTTCTACAAGGTCGCGATAAATATAGCCTACCAAAGCAACTGGACCTCCGAAGCCCCATGTTCCTAGTTTCAGAAAATAGATCGTCAGATCCTTCAGCGAATATCTTACCGTGAAGTTCATTAAACATCTAATAGGAATTCATTTATTTAATACTAAAATTAAAGACTGTCCGGAGATGATTTATACTTGAAGCTAACATCAGCTGTATGTTGGTTTTTTAAACGGATTAATTCTGAAATCAGACGATGTAAATTTTCACAAGCGTTCTCAGGCTTAGAAAAATAAGTAACAGTCCTACTAATACAGTGATTGGTTTTCTTGGAATTCTATTAACCAAATAAGCAGCAATTGGGGCTGCAACTACCCCGCCGATTATTAGCCCGGCAATCAAAGGCCAGCCACCAATACCATCAAAAAGTATGAATGTGACGCCGCTGGCAAATGAAATCCCAAATTCAGCAGTATTAACAGACCCTATTGTGTATCTGGGATTTCTTCCACGACCCATGAGGGTTGACGTTACAATTGGCCCCCAGCCGCCACCGCCTATTGAATCCATAAAACCTCCAAACGCCGCCAAAAACCCGATTCTTTTCGTTTTCTTCTTTTGGATGTTTCGACGCAAGCCTTTAACGATGATAATTACCGCCAAAATAATCATATAAATAGCTATATATGGCTTAATTATATCCCCATCTATTATATCAGCCAATAAATATGCCCCCAAAGCAGAACCTAAAACCCCTGGGATAAGCAGGTTTAGCACCAGCTTTTTATTTATGTTTTTAAACTTATGGTGAGAAATGGCAGAAGCCCCGGTTGTAAACATCTCAGCTACATGAACTCCCATACTACTTGTGGCCGGCGGAACTCCAAATGAAATCAGGAATGAAGTGGAGGTTGCGCCATAACCCATACCTAATGTTCCATCTACCAGCTGGGCAAAAATGCCTATGCATAGGAAAATAAGGAAATTATAGTCCAGACCATTCTTAATGCCTGCCAGCGAAAAATTTTCGTGATAGTTGAAAACTAATATAAGCATTAGAGCAACCATTAATACAATAGGAACACCGTACCAAAGATGTCTTATAGATTTTGACCGGCCTTCGGCCGCCTTAATACGTTCTAAATTCTCTGCACTCATCTCTTTAAATTTGAATTTTGTGATATATTGTTAACCGAAGTATGTCTCTCTCGAAAAATTGATTGATAATTGCTCTTTGCTGATAAAGATGGAGATAACCAAGTTCGGCGGACAGGTTTTTAACAAGCCCAACTTCAAAGCCAGTGTAAATTCTGTTCTGATCAAATCGTCTACCAGCGAACGTACTTCCAGAGTTAAACATAAGCTCATCTGAAATTTTTGCGGCAAGAGGAACTTTATCTTCAATCCCATTTATCCTATAACTCATCTGGATCCTGTATCTGAATCTGATATTGAAATTATAGCCTTCAAGAAGATTTAAACCGTTATTTTTATGTATGAACCTTTCATCAATTCTTAACCTTTGCTGCAAATTTAACTTTGAACTGATTGGATTACTGTAATTAATTTCCTGTACGGGTCGAATTTCAGGTATTGTCAATCTTGAAGTAGAGTGTGGATCCTGAGGGCTTTGAGATGAATAGCTAAGTCCGAAAGCTGCATCGAAATTCTTTAAAAATTTATAATGAAGACGAGAATGAATAATGAGTTGCTGGTGCCTGTTATTATCAAAAAAGCGTCTCTCATCAATTTCATTATGCCATGTCATCTTCTTATTAAACGAAAGTTGATTATAATAGCGTAGCCAGTATAAATTTTGTTTAGTAACCGTTTTTTGAGCGTTAACCTGCTGGTTTAGTAAAAACATTAATATTAAAAAAAGTATAATTCTTATCATTATTTTGATCGCCAGCTATTAAAATATATGGACAAAAATATAAAGTATATTTAGTCTACCAAATTTGTAGACTATTATTTGGTAATATTTTAATAGTTCTTATTATCAGGTAGGAAAGAATATCCTAAATAATTAGGTTGAACTTTCCAGAACAGGGATGGATCTCGTCAAGGGCACATGGCCCCAGCCACTGTGTCAATGGGCAAATATAGCCTGCAGATTAGATGCTCCGCTGTAGTTTCAAGTCTGTTGGATTTGAAATATCCAGAGGACGCAAGCTGCGCTGCGTCTGCACGAGATCCCTGCCTGCCGGCAGGCAGGCCCGACCAGGTCGGGGAACAGCCCATCCAATCCTGAAGAGTATAAACAAATCCCTTCTAAAATGTTGAAAATCCTTCCGTCAATAATCCCTCTGAACGATTAAAACACCTTATCTTTAGGCTTTGAAATGCTGTAATACAGATCAATCAAAATGAGCCGTATTGAGCCAAAACCTCCCTACGGTTTGCTCTCATTAATCAACATTATACAAAAGGAAAACAATTTGTCTGATATTATACAGCTCTTACCTGATTCGGTAGCAAATCAAATCGCTGCCGGAGAAGTGGTTCAAAGGCCTGCGTCGGCGCTAAAAGAACTGATTGAAAACGCCATAGATTCGGGTGCAGATAAAATTCAAATTATCATAAAGGACGCCGGTAAATCACTGATCCAAGTCATTGACAATGGATGCGGGATGAGTATGACCGATGCGCGTATGTGCTTTGAGCGGCATGCTACATCCAAGATCAGGAAGGCTGAAGATCTTTTTGCTATCCGCACGATGGGTTTCCGTGGTGAGGCGATGGCCTCAATTGCGGCTATTGCCCAGGTTGAGCTCAAAAGCCGGCGTTATGAGGATGAGCTTGGAACGTGCATACGTATAGAAGGATCTGAATTAATAAGCCAGGAGCCTGTTTCTGCCATGCCGGGAACCAGTATCAGCGTTAAAAATCTCTTCTATAATACCCCGGCCCGACGAAATTTCCTGAAAGGGAATCCCGTAGAGATGCGACATATTAATGATGAATTTCATCGTGTGGCATTGGCAAACCCTGAGGTATTTTTTACTCTCCATCATGATGGCAATGAAGTCTATCACTTACCTGCAGGTAGCTTAAAACAAAGGCTTATGCATCTATTCGGAAACGCTTACAATCAAAAGCTGGTTCCTGTTGAAGAAACAACAAGCATTATAGGGTTGAAGGGCTATATTGGCAAGCCTGAATTCGCTAAAAAAACGCGTGGAGAACAATTTTTCTTTGTAAACAACCGATTTATCCGGGATCCCTACCTTAACCATGCTGTTCTAAATGCCTATGAAGAAGTTTTAGCATCCGACAGTTATCCACTTTATGTTTTGTTCATTGATATCGACCCATCGAAAATCGACATC
Organism: Daejeonella sp.; assembly: GCF_046590655.1. GTDB lineage: Bacteria > Bacteroidota > Bacteroidia > Sphingobacteriales > Sphingobacteriaceae > Daejeonella. Next base: position 17,033 of record NZ_JBKJUM010000050.1, on the reverse strand, counting down.
AATGTTCATCCCACAAAAACCGAAATAAAATATCAGGATGAGAAGGCAATTTATGCCATCATTCGTTCGGCAGTAAAGCGTTCGCTGGGAAAATATAATATAAGTCCAACCCTGGATTTTAATCAGGAAACTGGTTTCAGTCAAATGATAACAACAAAGGCTCACGAAGATATTATACCTCCTCAAATTGCTTACAATCCCGAATTTAATCCCTTCACTTCAGCTAAGAATGAACGGGAAATTCCGTTTCTCAGAAATGCCGGAGAAGAACGTAAAAGCGTTATGAAAAACTGGGGCTCCCTTTACGACATCGTAGATCCGAAGGCCCGTCAAGAGCAATTTGAGCTCCCTGGCAACCGGAAGATGGATGCCGAGAACCAGCACCTTCACTCTACCGGAAAGCAGATTTTTCAGCTTCATAACCGTTTCATTATTTCCCAAATCAAGTCGGGCTTTATGCTGATAGACCAGCAGCCGGCACACGAACGGATCTTATATGAACGCTTTGCCCAGCAACTGGAAAGCCGGCAGGGAGCAAGCCAGCAAAGTTTATTTCCTCAGACTGTTACATTAAACGGGTCAGATTTCGAACTCGTAAAAGGCCTATTACCTGATATACAGTCGCTTGGATTTCAAATCAGAGAATTCGGTAAGAACACGCTGATCATCGAAGGTATCCCCGCTGATATTGGGCCAAATATCAGCGAAGTTGAAATGCTGGAACATTTGATTGAAGGATTTAAGAACAACCAAAGTGCTTTGAAGCTAAACAAAAGGGATAGTCTGGCCCGGGCATTGGCACGGAATACTTCCATAAAGACAGGCATGGCACTCTCCGCTGAGGAGATGAATACCCTGATTGACGAGCTGTTTGGATGCGAGTTGCCAAATATATCGCTTAGCGGAAAGCCCATAATAAGTACATTTACAATCGAAGAGTTAATACAAAGATTTGAGAAATAGCCAGACGCGCATATATGAATCCATTAGCTAATATTCCGCCGGTTGTCAAAAACCTGCTTATAATCAATGTCATCTTCTACATCGCCATGATGATGTTTGGCGGACAATTTATGACAACACTTCTGGGTGTTCATTACTTTGACAGCCCTGATTTCCGGATCTGGCAGGTAGTGACCTACATGTTTATGCATAGTTATCAATCACTATTTCATATCATGTTTAACATGTTTGCTTTGTATTCATTCGGAACTACACTGGAGTATACTATGGGCTCCAAACGCTTTCTGAATTTCTATCTTCTTACAGGATTGGGTGCCCTTGCATTACAAATGATTGTTCAGGCATTTGAAGTTTACGGGATTACCGGAAGTATTGTGAACGACGGTTCATATATCATCGATAGCGCCAAAAGAACAATCAGTTATCCTGAAAACATGGACCAGGAGCAGGCTTCCAAGTTATTAGGAATCTACTTATCCTCAATGGTCGGTGCGTCAGGGGCTGTTTTCGGACTGCTTATAGCCTTCGTAATGTTATTTCCAAACGTGGAATTAATGATCATGTTTATTCCTGTTCCAATTAAGGCGAAATACATTGTTCCTACGTATATACTGCTGGAGCTTTTCCTCGGCGTCAAACAAATTGAAGGAGATTCGATAGCACACTACGCGCATTTAGGAGGAGCTTTATTCGGATTTATTTTAGTAAAATTATGGGGTCTTCGCCGCAATGATCGCTTTCTATGAATAAGTCAATTTTCAGCGAATTATATTACAAGGTTTTCAAGTCGGGAAGCCCTCTCTATCTTTTCATAGGGATAAATGTGATGGTGTTTCTCGCCATCAATCTATTAGCTGCGGGCGAATTCTTAACGAGTGGAAGTGATATTGCTGCCGACTGGCTGGAGCTACAACTTGCCATGCCAGGCTATTTTCAAAAGCTCCCCTACAAATTCTGGACTCTTTTTACCTACATGTTCACTCAAAGGGAATTCTTCCATTTACTGTTCAATATGCTTTGGCTGTACTGGCTCGGACTGATCTTTCTCGACTTTTTGAATAAAAGGCAGTTCATTTTCACCTATTTGGCGGGTGGGATAATGGGAGCTATTTTATATCTGCTTGCATATAATTTTCTGCCGGTATTTAGCGGCACAGTGGAACGATCCATTCTGTTGGGATCTTCAGCAAGTGTGATGGCGGTTGTTGTAGCCACTGCCACGCTGGTTCCTGATTTTACCATACAGCTGCTTTTTTTAGGCCGGGTTAAATTGAAGTACCTCGCACTCGCTTATTTCGTTCTTGACATAATCGGTATAAGCTCCGAACCGGGAGGCAGTATAGCACATATTGGCGGTGCAGTATTAGGCTTTGTATATATTCAGCAATTAAACCGTGGAACAGATTTCAGCAATATCTTAAAACGCAGAAGCAAGCTTAAAGTAGTTAAAAGCAAAAAGACAGCATCCGCTCCTGTGGCGGGACCCCCTGACCAGGAAATTATAGACAGCATACTGGATAAGATCTCGCAGTCAGGCTACGACAGCCTGACGAAAACGGAAAAAGAGCAACTATTTAAAGCAAGCAAAAAATAATGCGCAAGAAAAAGAAGCGGTCGGGTTTGAATATTTTCAACAAGCTGGTACTCGTTGGTAATATTGCAGCAGTCATATCCCTTCTCATTGCTTATCTCTCCTCTTACACAGATCCTAATGACCTCTGGGTACCGGCATTTTTCGGACTCGCCTACCCGGCAATACTGGCGGTAAATCTGGTTTTCATTATCTATTGGCTCATAAGCTGTCCGAGGTACGCCCTCCTTTCTTTACTGATGATCCTGGCAGGCTGGAATGTCTTGTCAAGTTATGTCGGATTTCGGGAAAGCTCTGGTATAATGGTACCTAAATCATCTGAAAGCTTCATTCGGATATTGACCTACAACGTCCATAACTTTAAGCAATTCGGCGACAAGAATGACAAATTTACCAAGGATCAAATTCTTGACATCATTAAAAAAGAGCAACCAGACGTGCTCTGCTTCCAGGAATTTTTCAGTCGGCAGCGGGGAGATTATAACTTCAGGAAACTTATACCTGAAATATTAAAAAGTGAGCATTATTTCTTTCAACCAACTATTGACAATGGTTATGAGGCTACCGGGACTGCGATATTCTCCAAACACCCAATAGTAAGAACGGGAAAAGTTGTTTTTGCAAAAACGATGAATTGGAACGAGGCGGTTTATGCTGACATAAATTATGCTGACAAAATCTTCCGGGTATATAATGTACACTTTCAATCCATTAGCTTCCAGCCTGAGGATTATCAATACCTTAAAAAGGTTACAAAGCAAATCGATACGGATGTTGAGTCTTCACGTAAGATCGGAAGCCGTTTAAAACTCGCATTTATTAAACGTGCTTCTCAGGTAAAAATTCTTCGATCACATGCCGACAGCTGTAAAACACCTTATATTATTGCAGGTGATTTTAACGATACTCCCATCTCCTACACTGTAAAGGAAGTTTCCAAGGGTTTGCAGAATGCCTTTCGTGAAAAAGGCAGCGGATTTGGAATCACATACAATGGAGAGTTTCCGAATTTTCAAATCGACTATATTCTTCCATCGCCCGAGTTTACTGTTAAAAACTATCTCATAGTCAAGAAAAAATTGTCAGATCATTATCCCGTCCGAACCGATCTTCAATTAAAATAAACGTACTGTACCCCTAAAATCGATTTTCAATATTTATGTTTGCACCATGGATAGCAACCTGGTCATTTATAATACACTTACGAGAATCAAAGAGAAATTCGAACCCGTAAATCCACCATTCGTTGGCCTGTATGTCTGCGGACCTACTGTCTATAGTGATGTACATTTGGGGAACTGCAGAACCTTCGTCTCGTTCGACCTGATCTATCGCTATCTGCTTCACTCGGGATATAAGGTCCGCTATGTCCGGAATATCACTGATGCTGGTCACCTTGAGGGTGATATGGATGAAGGTGATGATAAATTTGCTAAAAAGGCTAAGCTTGAACAGCTTGAGCCAATGGAGATCGTACAAAAATATACCATAGGATTCCATGATATGATGCGCCTTTTCAACGCGCTTCCCCCGGACATTGAGCCTACAGCAACGGGTCATATCATCGAACAGATAGAAATGGTTAAGCAGATCATCTCAAATGGATATGCATATGAAGTTAGTGGTAATGTGTATTTTGATGTAGAAAAATATTGTCAGGAATATAATTATACTATTCTTACGAACCGCCAGCTTGACGATCTCCTGGAGAATACGCGAGAATTAGGCGGACAAAATGAAAAACGGGGAAGGCTTGATTTTGCCCTATGGATTAGAGCTAAGCCAGAGCACATCATGAGATGGCCATCTCCCTGGGGTGTAGGTTTTCCCGGATGGCATATTGAATGCTCAGCAATGAGCAATAAATATTTGGGTGACAGCTTCGATATACACGGAGGAGGAATGGATCTGGCAGCAACTCACCACACGAATGAAATTGCGCAATCACAAGCCTGCAATCACGTACAGCCTGCAAAATACTGGATGCATACCAATATGCTGACTGTTAACGGGGCAAGAATGTCGAAGTCGAAAGGCAATGGATTTTTGCCCGGAGAACTTTTTTCAGGAAAGCATGAGCTTCTTAGCCGGAGTTTTTCTCCAATGTCAGTACGGTTCTTCATGCTTCAGGCTCATTACAGAAGCACGCTTGATTTTTCCAATGAAGCACTGGAAGCCTCTGATAAAGGATTTAAACGTCTAATGAATGCTTTCGGCCTGCTTGACAAACTTAGTCCTTCCAGCAATTCAACAATTGATCCTGGTAGTCTTTCAAAACGTTGCTATGCGGCCATGGACGATGATTTCAATAGTCCGGTACTTATTGCTGAACTTTTTGAAGCCGCTCATCTCATCAATAGTGTAAATGATGGCAAAGAAAGTGCAACACTATCCGATATCGAAGGGCTAAAAAAACTAATGAATGATTTCGTTATCGAAGTGCTGGGTTTTAAAGAAGAAAATTATCAAACTGATGATTTTAGTAAAATCATGGATCTTATCATCGGTCTTCGTTCAGAAGCAAAAACAAATAAGGATTATAACACCTCCGATAAGATCCGGATTGGACTAAATTCGCTTGGGATACAGCTGAAAGATAATAAGGACAATGTTACTATCTGGAATAAGGTTTAAATGTGAAAGTGAAAGGTGTAGGTGAACTTTCACTGTTAACGGTCAACGGTCAATTATCAGCTATCAACTCAATTGGCACTATTTATGTCACGGAGGAATAAATAAAGTTTTACATGAAATCCTTCACAGTCCCAATTACATTACTGGTTTCAATCACGTTAAATAGTTTCGCACAGCCAAGTAACGGGAAAGTAAGTTCTCTGGTAGCAGCAGAAAATTATTTTGCAGCTAAGGCTAAAGAAAATGGCGTCAGAGAGGGGTTTTTAAGAGTATCTGACAATGAAACGCTGGTTTTTCGGCCTAATGCGGTTAATGCGGAAGATTTCTATGATAAAAAGCAGTTAGACCCTGGAGAATTGCTTTGGGAACCGTCTTACGCCCGAATTTCCCGCAGCGGTGATTGGGGCTTTACTACGGGACCCTATATTTATACAGCTTTCAGCGATAGTTCCAAAACGTACGGACAATATCTCTCGATATGGCGCGCGAATGGAAAAGGAATTTGGAAACTTGCATTAGACATTGGAACGCCGCATCCTAAACCAATCAAGGAACCCAGGATGGATTTTACAGATGCCAAAGATTCCAGGTTTTTCAGACAGCTTTCCCCTGTACGTTTAAAACAAAGAGAAGAAATGATCCTTGCTTCTGACAGACTGCTTGCCAACGCCCATACTAAAAGCACCGCCTTAGGTTACAATACATTTCTGGCGGATGAAGCCCGATTAATATTTCCCGGCACAGAGCCTATTATCGGCAAAGAAAACATCAGTAAATTTATATACGATCAAGGAATCAATATCTTTTCTGAACCCGCATATGCTAACCGCTCTATCGGCAGCGATCTGGCATTTTCTTATGGAACCGCACAAATCACCACTAATACCAAAACAGCTAAGTACAATTACGTGCGGATCTGGGAATCACAGGAAGGGTTTAAATGGAATGTGATTGTGGAGATGTTCTCGCCTGCGGAGTAAGTTGTAGGTTATAAGTTATCACTAGTGTCCACTTAAAAGAGACTGAGTGACAGTTGTTTACAATTTAGTTCTTTGACATCTTTGTAATCTATTTTGGTAAGTAGCTCATTTATAGGAGTTTTGTCAAGTAGGGAAACCCCAATCACCTGTAATATCTCGTAAGTTGTTCGACTCGTTTTTAGCGTTTCAGCTACAATTGCCACTAGGCAATAGGCTGTGATTGCAGAATAAATCTGGATTCTAACTGCGTTTTCGGAGGTTCCCCAAAAAGATTTGATCTTTAGGTGCTGTTTGATCCATTTGAAGAAGAGTTCGATCTGCCAGCGTTTGCGGTAAAGAAGAGCAACTTGTAGTGCGGTGATTTCCATATTGTTGGTTAGGAACACAAATGTTGTTTTGCTTTCCTGATCGTAATACTTCACTCGTCTGAGTTTCTCAGGATAGTTTTTCAGCGGATAAAAGCTGACCAGTTTGCCAATCTGATCCCATAATACACCTGCTGATCTGTCTGCTTTGCGGGAATACATTCTTCGATACCTTAGATCTGACCGCGCCCGTACTACGAAAAAAGCCTTACGTTTTGTTATGTCATAAAGACGCCCGAAATCTACATATCCGCGATCGAAAATATAGTAGGCAGCCTCTTCATAATTCAGGTGATCCATGCCATTCACATCATTCACCAAGGCGGTTGTTATGTGTATAAAAGCGGGTATTTGAGTTGTAATATCGAATAAGGTATGCACTTTTATACCACCTTTGTTCTTACGAAATCTGGCCCACCAAAAAACGCTCAGGCAAAGATCAATAGTCGTGGAATCGAACGCATAGATCTTTCCTTTGATCTCGAAGTCTTCATTCGCTCGTTTATCTCGTGCTATCCCGATCAGGTGGTAAGCGAATTCCTCGAATATTCTGCTATTGCGGCTTTCATTCGCCTTAGCCAAGTTGCTCCGAGTAACGCTTTTCCCCAGTCCAAGATGGTAGGATTTACTACTATGAGCTTCCAGGGTGATAACCAGATCCCGCAGACTGTCGCGATTGGTCAATTGGCCGAACAACATACAAAGCAGTTGGTTCCAACAGGAAAAGTGCTTTACATATTTATCGCCATCATACTTCCTTACTATTCCGTCAAAGACACGCTGTGGCAGAAACTCCGCCAGTTGTGCGAAAACATATTTACCCTGGTTCATATAAGTCGATTTCTCGGCCTAACGTACCCAATTCAAATCGTCACGCACCAAAACAGCGCTTAACTAATAGATTATCAATGATTTCAAAGAACGTTTTTTATTTTTTAATGGACACTAGTGATAAGTTATAGGTTATAAGTCTCTTTCGTAACGCATATTGAAGACGTAATAAGTTGTATTTATAGGCTATAAGTCTCTTTCGTAACGCATAAAGAATCCGTATATTAGTACAGACAACTGTCAACTTACAAATGAGTCCCGAAAACTACAATAACCTCGTCGAAGCCATAAACGGGCTCCGCAGCCGCGGCTATAACTACGATTTCAATTATAAGAATGCATGCCTTTTTTGCGACAAGATCAACGAACGATTCAGTGCCAGCGACCTGAAGATCACGGAATATTACCGTTTTGAAGGAATGAGCGACCCTGAAGACAATTCAGTGATTTATGCCATTGAGAGTAAAGACGGTCATAAGGGAATTATGATAGATGCTTACGGTCCTTACGCCGATGAGCATAAAAATGCCTTTATTGCTAATATAGAAGTGATAGAGGGCTAAAGTAAATTTTGAATTAGCTTCTCCGTACTTATCCCCTCAGCCTCTGCCTTATAATTACGCACAATCCGGTGCCTTAAAATCGACTCCGCAACAGCCTGCACATCTTCTTTATCGGGAGAGTACTTTCCAGTAATAGCGGCATGGCATTTGGCTCCAAGGACCAGAAATTGCGAGGCGCGGGGACCTGCACCCCAGCTTAAAAACTTATTAACTTCATCAGTAGCAGTGGCTGTGCCGGGACGTGTTTTTGCAGCCAGTGAAACGGCATACTCCAACACATGATCGGTAATGGGAATATTCCTGACGAGTTGCTGGAAATGGCTGATCTCAGAAGAATTTAGAATCTTCCTTAGTTTGATCTCCCGGTTAGCCGTTGTATTTCTGACTACCTGTAATTCCTGTTCAAAAGTTGGATAAGTTAGAAATACATTAAACATGAACCTGTCGAGCTGTGCTTCAGGTAATGGATATGTTCCCTCCTGTTCTATAGGATTTTGTGTAGCCAATACAAAAAATGGCTGCGGAAGTTTATGTGTTTGGCCGCCAACTGTCACAACTTTCTCCTGCATTGCTTCAAGTAAAGCCGCCTGAGTTTTAGGAGGTGTACGGTTGATCTCATCGGCAAGAATGATATTGGAAAATACCGGCCCTCTGATAAATTTGAAGGTGCGGTCTTCGCCGAGAATTTCAGAACCAATAATATCTGAGGGCATCAGATCGGGAGTAAACTGTATACGATTATAGCTCAGGTCGAGAACCTGGGCAACAGTTTGCACCAGAAGTGTTTTCGCGAGTCCGGGTACACCTACCAGCAGGCAATGCCCGTTACTGAATATGGATATTAATACTGACTTAACAACTTCATCTTGTCCAACGATAATCTGTCCGATCTCATCTCTGATTTCGTTATAAGAACTATGTAATGCGTCTACGGCTTCTACATCGGTTGCATAAGTCTTCATTCGGTCAATTTTGGGCTGTGGTCCAGGTGGATATTTCGGAGCAGGTTTGAAATTCGGAGTCTATTTTAATATAAGTAACCCGTCTTCTTTTCTCAAACCATTCGCTGATAGTACGATTATTTTTATCTTCAAATGCTACGTCTTTAATCTTGGGAAAATCCTGATCAAGATTGGCCTGGTGCGGACCGGTCTTAGATTTCAGGTAAAGAATACGATAGCCCTGCTTTCCATCCGGAGCAGTAAATTGAGTGGGCTGTGAAACTGTGGCTACTTTCATTGTATCAACAGTTAGAAATACTGCCGGATCAAGCTTGTCGGAGGGTATGAATGTAGTCCGGCTCTGAACGTTTTCTGCATTTAGCATCATTCCGCCATTGTATTTTGTGTCGTTGTTATCAGAATATAATGAGGCCGCTGTACCAAAATCTACCGTTTTTTTAGTCACTTTGGTATAGATGCTATCAATGTGTGCTTTGGCCCTTTCCATACTTGCAGGAACAGCTTCAGTTTTTATAAGGATATGGCGCACATTTACCTGTTCACCGCGCCTTTCAACTACTTGAAGCACATGAAAACCAAATTCAGTTTCAATTACCTGAGAAAGCTCTGCAGGTTTAAGCTTAAATGCAGTTGCTGCAAATTCCTTCACAAGGCTGGTTCTGTCCATGAATCCCAGATCACCGCCTTCACGGGCTGAACCCGGATCCTGTGAATAAAGACGTGCCAGTGTGGCAAAATCTTCACCTCCCTTAATCCTTAATCTGAGTGCTTCTGCTTTATCCCGAAATGCTTCTTTTTCAGTTTTGTTCATTTTAGGATAAACCACGATTTCGCCCACTTCAACCTCTGTATTGAAAAAAGGCAGACTATCTTTGGGTATAGCCTCGAAATAACGTTTCACTTCAAGCGGAGTAACAGCTACATTTTCAGTAATCTTTGACTGCATCTTATTAGCAATAAGCATTTCCTTTATATCCGGCCTGATCTCATCTTTATACTGGATAAGTGAGCGATTTAAGAATTCCTCCAGGCGTTCCTGTCCGCCGGCACGTGCTATACTGCTTCTCAAACGACGGTCAATTTCATTATCAACATCATCTTCGGTAACCGCGATAGAGTCAATAATTGCCTGTTGTCCCAGTATTTTCTGGGAGATCAATCCCTGAAGGATCTGACACCTCACATCGGCATTGTCCGGGTTTCCCTGCGACAAATATTGGGCGTATTGCATATCGATCTCAGACTGCAATATAATGGAGCTTCCAATAACGGCAACAACTTTATCTAGTGATTTTTTTGTATTTGGAACTGTTGTTTGTGCCATCACCTGCGCCAGGCTAATAAGCAGTAAACCAACCAGAATTCCTAAGGTCTTTCTCATTTTTATTCTTCTCATTCTCTATAAGCAGATCATTCTGCATTCTAACTCGTTCAACCCGTTCAAAAACAATAGCCAGCCTAAGAGGCCGGCTCACGGATCAATTCTGCAAAATTATCAGATAAAATTCATTAATCAATGATTTATAAAAAATCAAATGACTTACGCATTAATCTTTTGAGATGACATCTCAAGATAAATATTCTGATACTTTTCCAAGTCATAGGAACGGAAATGTTACTATAATTGATGCCCTGAATATTTACCAGCTTCACTGAATTGCCTCTAAGATAAGCTTTTGAAAAATAAGGCACTTCCATTTAACTATTTTTAACAGATGCTTTGTTAGTTTTGCGTAGCATTTAGACACAATTGCATAATTCTACGGATGGGAAAACTGATTACTCATAATGCCAATGCACTGCGTTTTCTGATGAATGAAGATATTTATTTGCTTGGCGATCTAGTTCAGGCGGATAATCACATAGTTTTACCAATTGAGCTGAATATTAAACCTGAAAAGGCACAACCTGTCAATGAGACTTCAAAAAAAATATTGCCAGTAGCAAACTTCAGCTACCTGGGAGAAAATAACCGGTACTTCCTTATCCTTGTTGATGATAAAACTCATAAGGAACTGAATACTCCTCACAAGGAAATGTTAATGAAAATAATGGCTGCAAAGAAACTGGAGCTCAGGGATTTGGCTATTCTTAACCTCGCCCAATATCCCGGAACAAATTTCGGACAGCTAAAAGATTTTTTCAGCTGCAATAGAATTATCCTTTTCGGAATAAATCCCGGCGACATCGGGCTTCCGGCAATGGGTGCTAATCATCCCGGCAAACATCTGGATGTCAACGTGCTGGCAACATTCGGACTGGAGGAAATGAGCAGCAACACAGACAAAAAGAGAGAGTTCTGGAATGTAATGAAAGATTTCTGATGGAATTGATCTTCGCGAGCAACAATCAGCATAAGTTAAATGAGATCCAGGCTATTGCTGGGAACAAAATTTCACTAAAGAGCCTGAAAGATATTTCCTGCTTCGATGAAATTCCGGAAACCGGAAGGACGTTTGAAATCAATGCCGGACAAAAAAGCCGATACATTTACGACCGCTTTCATGTTAGTTGCTTTGCTGATGATTCCGGGCTGGAAATAGATGGTTTGAATGGTGAACCGGGAGTAGATTCCGCTCACTATTCAGGCAGCAGGGATTTCGGAAAAAACATGGAGCTTGTACTTTCAAACTTAGGCGATAACCCGAATCGCAGGGCAAGATTCAGAACTGTGATCTCGCTACTATTAAATGGCGAAGAACATCTTTTTGAAGGCACCATCGAGGGGAACATCACCAGGGAGATTTGCGGCACTAAAGGGTTTGGGTATGATCCTATTTTTATTCCTGAGGGTTATGATGTGACTTTTGCGGAGATGGATGCGGAGGAGAAAAATAGGATTAGTCATCGGGCGGTGGCGGTAAGGAAGATGGTGGTTGCCGCGCTGAGCTCGCAATGACATAATTGGGCTTGTTAGGTATTGGCTGCTGGTTGCTTGTGTCATTGCGAGTGTAACGAAGCAATCTATGATACTATAATTAGAGATTGCTTTGTCGTAACTCCCCGCAATGACAACCCCATTAAAAGCATGTCTTGCGTAGGGCGGAGGTTCCTCCTTTTACAATGCCTTTTTAACCGGTGTCACCTTCTTAGCAGGAGCAGTTTTAGCTGGAGTTGTTTTCACAGGAACTGCCTTTGCAGCAGCTTTTGGTTTTTCTTTCTTAGCTAGCTGGGGTATGATCTCTTCTTTCGATTTCGGGCGATCTTTAGGTTTCCAGATAAAGCCTTTTAAGATTTTATCTTCTTCAGTCAATTTATTCATAGGTTTGGTTGATGCCTGAACCGCGCGGATAAAGTTTATTCCCCTAAGTCGGCCATCCGAAAAGTTGATCTTTATACGGCTGCTGACCTGATGATTTAACCCAACATAGGCCGAATCTTCTTTGACATAGTACACGCTTTCTGCATTACCATCTACAAAAAGCTGGTTAAGCTTATTGTCCCTGAAGTAACCCGTTATAACTTTTCCCTTGATCTGATTAAAATTTACAGAATCTTTATCTTCTGAATTTACGATGAAGCTGTTATGCTGCAAGAGCATATTATCAAGTTTCTTGTTCTTCAGCTGAAGATAAATCGTATCCCCGGTGAGCTGGGAACCCTGAGCCCATACAATAGGGTTAAAATAACACCTCACTGTTGAATCTGAATAGCTGAAGAACATAGAATCCGCGCGAGCCTGAAGATCTGACTTAAATATTTTAGCGTTGCGATAGGCTATCACTATCCGATTTCTTGCAGTATCAAGGGGGATAGAATCGGCGGGAGCTTTCGCATTTACTTTTTTGGCTGGAGCAGCGGCGCCTTTTGCAGGAGCAGTCGTCTGAATCACTGGCTTTGACTTTTCCGAATTGGGCAGGGCCACTGGAGTTGTTGTTTTGGCTTTTACCTGGGGCGGCGGTACCACCTTCTTATCGGGTTCAAGAGGCTTCAACTTTTTTGAAGTATCCTGCGCGGCAGAATTCGCTGATTTAATAGTGACATCAGTTGCAGCTAATCCCGGGGTAACGGGTGGTTTAACCTTTGGCACGGTATCAAGAGTTGAAAGTTCAGTATCGGATTTAAGCTCATCCTTTCTAAAAGGTTTTATATCCCGCGTATAAACTACCTTACTAAAAAGCGTATCAGCGGTATACCAAATAGAGTCTACTTTCGCCGAATCTGATTCAGTGATGATAACGACATATGGATTTTTTGTTACCAGTATACTTTCATCAGCCTTTCTGTAGAGTCCGACCCCTCCCCGAAGTTCTGCTTTCTCTGCCGTATCTATGAATGTTATATTGCCGATCGCTCGTCCATAGCCAGCATTCCGGTCATAAAAGAGACTATCTCCCTTCATCGATTTACTTCCCTGAGTGTAGAGGTTATTCTTACCAAAGCGAGCCTGGTCGTTCGTGGTGTTATAGGTTCCATTCTCGGTATAAAGGGTGTCGTCTTTACCATAGATATTCGTAGGACCGTAAAAAAAAGCGATCTTCGAATTTGCATTGTACCTTAAGGTATCCGTCTTGATCAGGGCATCCGGCGTGGTAAGGATTACATTATATCTGAAATACGCGTCACGGGTCGACTCGAAATAATAGCCATTTTTACTGGTGAGAACATTTGTTCCGTTTACAATTTTTCCGCCGCCATTATACGTCCCTACTTTTGTGGCCATATTGTATGTTAAGACAGGCGTGGTAAGGGTAGCATCTTTATCGATCATTCTCACATTATTGGTAAGAACTGCTAGTTTAGTGTTACCATTATAATTAAGAAGGTCGGAATAGATAACGGTGCCCGATGGCTGGGTGATTACAACATGTCCAAATGCATCAAATACATTTGATTCAAAATTCACGTCAGCACTATCGGCAGCTAAAGTTGAACCGTCATGTTCGAATACCGGGCCAATTACACGGGCAAATCCCTGGTTCTGAAAACCTTTAGTCAATATAGAACTCTGGAGTTTAATCTTGGTGCCTTGTGCAATAACAGCAAATGACAGAACAGAAAACAGAACAGAAAAAATGATTTTCCTCACCTTACAAAAATAGTTTTTTGGCTAAGGATTTTAATTAAATAATTTTGAGCTGATGGACACACTTAGCCGCCTCAGTACTTTTATCAAACAACATGCCCTTTTCCAATCCGGCGAGCGTGTTCTGCTTGCTGTAAGCGGGGGCCGCGACTCGGTTTTTATGGCACAGCTCTTTAACGAAGCAGGGTTTGACTTTGGTATTGCACACTGTAACTTCACCCTGCGGGGCGATGAATCTGAAATTGAAGAGCAATTTTGCTCTGACCTGGCGTCAGAACTTGATGTGCCTTTTTTTAACACCCGATTCAACACATTGGAACATTCTCAGCAAAATCATATCTCCATTCAAATGGCTGCCCGGCATTTACGCTACCAATGGCTGGAAGAAATAAGATCAGATTTCGATTATCAGTACATCGCAATAGCGCAGCATCAAAATGATGTGATGGAAACCATGCTCCTGAATCTTACACGGGGAACTGGCATCGCAGGCATGCATGGAATACTGCCAAAAAAGGGCAGAATTATCCGGCCGCTCTTATTTTTAAAGAGGGATGAAATAGATAAGATTGTCGCTGAAAGAGGATACTTATACCGGGAAGACAGCTCCAATGAATCCACTAAATATGCCAGGAACAAGATCCGGCTGGAGGTCATTCCCGTTCTGAAAAAATTAAACCCATCACTGGAAGAAACATTTGAAGCTAACCGCAAGCGTTTTCAAGAGCTTGAGACTCTGCTGAAGAATCGGGTCAGGGAATTAAGATCAGAGCTGTTTAAACAAGTCGGGCCTGACGAATACGAGATCGATCTGCGGGGCATGAAAAACCTTGATCCGGTAGATACGCTTTTGTACGGCTTGTTTCATTCTTTCGGTTTTACTGAAACGGTACTTCGTGATTTTAAGAGAGCATGGAATGGTGAGCCAGGAAAAATGTTTAGCTCCGCATCACATGACCTATGTCTGGACAGAGACAGAGTTATTCTGATCAAAAGAAAAAGCATTCCGGAAGATCCTGTTTATATTAAAGATCCACAGGCCTCAGTAAAATGGAATGAAAATACATACAAGAGCGATACCATTCCGACAGGCGATTTGAAACTCAGTGGAGAGAAGTCTGTCGCTCAGCTGGACCTCGATCTATTAATATTTCCATTGATTCTCAGGCGGTGGAATGATGGTGATCGCTTCCAGCCACTTGGAGTCAAGGGAACGAAAAAACTAAGTGATTTCTTTACCGAACAAAAAGTACCTTTAATCCGTAAAAATGACATAGGTATCCTTGAAAACGGCAATGGTGATATTGTATGGATTGCGGGTTTCCGCATCGATGAGCGCTATAAAATTACCGCTAACACCAAAAAAGTTTTTATCTTCGAACAATACACCTGAACATGCAGAATTCGCCAGTCTTTATTGAAAAACAATATCTGGGCCGTGATTACAGCCGGATAAGCGTCAGGCTGGTGCTTGCTCTTTTCTGTTTTGCAGCATATTTTATAACCGAAAAAAGAGAGCAAAATGCATCCCTCTTTCTGGTCGTTGGTTGCGGAATTCTAGTGGTTTCAGTAGTCATGATGTTTCTACTGCATTACAAAACCACGGTGCAAAATAAAAGCATTGTGCTCGATGGACTGTGGACCACCAAAATGGTTAAGATCGATCTGAACGGCATTGTAAAAATTGAGCGCACAGCTTACAGCCCTTATCTGATAAATAATCCGGTATATAATTTACATCAAAAAGGTACCGTCCACTTTTATGCCGGCGGTAAATACGCAATCAAGCTAACCGATCGCGACGGGCTTTTATATGTCATAGGAACACAGAGCCCTGCGGAATTGGAGGAGAGTATCAGGGGGCAGATGAAAGGTTAGTTGGTTAGTTAGTTAGTGGTTAGTTGTTAGAACGGGTAGATTAGACGATTTGCCCTAACCACTAACCACTAACCAACTAACTACTTTTTGAGCCCAATCTCCCTCAACCTTTCATCTAAATAATCCCCGGCAGTAATATTATTATATGCTCTAGGATTTTCGTGGTCTATACAGGATTCTAATGCTGTGAGGTCCATATTTGCTTTTGGGTGAAGGAAGAAGGGTACAGAAAATCTGGAGGTTTTCATGAGTTCACGTGGAGGGTTGACTACCCTGTGTGTTGTTGATTTTAGCTTATTGTTAGTTAAGCGCTGTAGCATATCTCCAACATTAACTACAATATCTTCCACATTTGCCTTAACGGGATACCAGGTACCATCGCGAGTTAATACTTCGAGGCCGTCTGCACTTGCACCAATCAGAAGGGTGATCAGGTTGATATCTTCATGAGCACCGGCACGCACTGCATCAGGAGGGAGGTTATCCGGATCTTCAATCGGGAAATAATGAATGCCCCGCAGGATAGAGTTGCCATTGTGAACTTTATCATCAAAATAGTTTTCCGGAAGGTTTAGATATACTGCAATAGCATGCAGCAAATGCTTGCCTGCAGATTCAAGGCGCTGGTAAACTTCCCTTGTAATTTCATTGAACCTTGGCAGTTCGTTCACCAGCACATTATCCGGGTATTCCTCCTTGATCGGGTCGTTATCGCTAACTACCTGACCGCTTTGCCAAAACTCTTTCAGGTCGGGCGTCTTAGAATCTTTCGCCTTTTCACGGCCTTTACTGGTGTAACCCCGCTGACCGGCGAGTTCTGCTATTTCATACTTTAGCTTCTGCTCATCAGACATGCTGAAAAACTTCCTGACCTCACCGTAAAGCTCATCCATGAGCTCCTTTGTCATGCCATGATTGGCAATGGTCACAAAGCCCGTTTCATTAAAGGCTTTTCCAATATCATCAGAAAATTGCTTTTTTTGTTCTGCACTACCCTTAACGTAATCGTTAAGGTCGAGACGGGGGATGTTTACTTGAGCCATTTATTTGAGTTTTACGTTGTAGGTTATAAGTTGTAAGTAGCATAACGCATATCCTACCGTATAGACTTACGACTTACTAATTTTAAATTATACTTTGTACGTTATATGTGCGAAACGCATAAAACCTACATACCAACCTTCTTACCTATTACTTATAACTTATTACTTACAACTTATAACTTACAACTTACAACTTA
>NZ_JBKJUM010000147.1:0-8990 GCF_046590655.1 Daejeonella sp. | reverse complement strand
CCGCCCAGACGTATAACGTAAAACGTACAACGTACAACTCAAAAAGCCGCTGCTTTCAGTTTCAACCCCATTGTTTCGTTAAGCCCAAACATCAAATTCATGTTTTGAACGGCCTGTCCACTCGCCCCCTTCAATAAATTATCGATCATCGAAATGATAAAAAGCTTATTCCCATGTTTCTCCAAATGCACTAATGCCTTGTTCGTATTGACAACTTGTTTTAAGTCGATATTTTTCTCGCTAACATGGGTAAATGGATGATCAGCATAAAAATCCGTATAAATCTTCGTAGCATCTTCTAATGAAAGATCGCTCTCCAAATAGATCGCTGCAAGAATTCCCCTCGTAAAATCTCCCCTTTGAGGGATGAAGTTAAGTCTCAACCCAGAATCCGGGGGAGAGGGGGCCGAATTAGATTGCAATTGCGTAAGAGTTTCACCAATCTCATTCAAATGCTGATGCTCGAAAGCTTTATAGACCGACAGATTATTGTTTCTCCAGGTGAAATGCGAAGTAGCTGCGAGGCTCTGTCCCGCACCTGTTGAGCCGGTTGTTGCATTAATGTGTACCTCAGAGTTCAGCAAACCTTTTGCAGCCAATGGCAGCAATCCAATTTCAATAGCTGTGGCAAAACAACCAGGATTAGCAATATTACTAGCGGTTCTAATTTTATCCCTGTTCAGTTCAGGCAAACCATACACAAAGCTTCTGTCTTTCAGCTTTAAGCTTTCAGTTTTGAACTTTGAGCTTCTAGCTAACCTGAAATCCTGACTTAAATCGATGATTTTAATAGGATTAGCAATTGTATTTGCTTCCAGAAATTTCCTCGCATCTCCATGTCCCACGCATAGAAACAGCACATCAATATCCTGTGAGAGCGTACCAGTAAATTTCAAGTCCGTATCACCAAACAAGTCCGTATGTGTATCAGCGATCGGATTGCCCGCATTGCTATTGCTATGTACAGACACGATTTCCACCTCCGGATGATTCACTAAAATCCTGAGCAGTTCCCCACCCGTGTATCCTGCGCCGCCAGCTATTCCAACTTTTATTTTGCCGCTTGCCATTATTTTTTCTCGTTAACCCGATGATAGATCATTGTCTGATTACCGAAAATCTTCGAAAATCCTTTAACATCCTCTCCCGACCATGAATTATTCATCTCACCGTAGCTGCCGAATTTATTCGACATCAGGTCGTGCTCAGATTCAATTCCGACAACCTGGAACCGATATGGAAGTAGTTTGACAAATACTTTTCCAGTGACAGTCTCTTGTGTGTCAGCCAGGAAAGCTTCCATATTACGCATAACCGGATCGTGGAATTGTCCTTCATGAAGCCAGTTGCCGTAAAAGGTTGCTAATTGATCCTTCCAGGTCAATTGCCATTTAGTTAATGTATGTTTTTCAAGCGTGTGGTGGGCTTTGATGATTATGATTGGAGCAGCGGCTTCAAATCCTACCCGGCCTTTAATACCTATGATTGTATCTCCTACGTGTATATCTCTGCCAATACCATAGGGTTGTGCTATTTCCTGAAGTTTTTGAATAGCTTTAACTGGGGTTAATTTCTTTCCGTCTAATCCAACCAGTTCCCCTTTTTCGAAAGTAAGCTCGATGTCCCGTTCCCCGGTTTCCGACACCTGTGTTGGCCATGCTTCTTCCGGAAGTGTTTGATTAGATGTTAATGTTTCTTTCCCTCCAACAGATGTTCCCCAAAGTCCCTTGTTGATTGAGTATCTGGCTTTTTCAGCTGTATATTCAACACCATGCTTATTCAGATATTCTATCTCTGCCTCACGGCTCAATTTCAGGTCCCTGATAGGTGTAATAATTTCGACTCCCGGAATCATTATATTAAAGATCATATCAAAGCGAACCTGATCATTACCGGCGCCCGTACTGCCATGGGCAACATAATCAGCGCCAATCTTCTTTACGTAGTTAGCAATTGCCGTTGCCTGACTAACCCTTTCAGCACTTACTGATAATGGATAAGTTGCGTTTTTAAGGACATTACCAAAAATTAAATACTTAATGCAGCTTTTGTAATAGTTTTCGGTTTCATCAACAACGGAATGAGTAGTTACGCCCAGTGCATAGGCACGCTTTTCTATTTCCTTTAACTCATCATCAGAAAAACCACCTGTATTTACAATCACGGAATGGACTTCCATGTCACGATCTTTCGTCAGATAAATACAACAAAAGGAAGTATCCAAACCTCCGCTGAAAGCTAAAACTACCTTCTTCTTCATCATTTAATTTTGTAAGAGTTTAACAAGTGTAATACTTAGAGTGGCTATCACTTTTAATGAATTGCGTAATTTTTCCTCTATCCGTTCAAGAAGGGTCTGTTTGCGGATAACTTTGCTTATTCGTTCTTCGTCAACCTTGTGCTTCAACTCCTCTGCTTCCTTCATCTTCTGCTCGATCTCCTTAGCCTTCTCTTCGGGATCCCAAAGCATGGCAGTGCACATACAATTCTTGCGCTCCTTCATCATCAGAATGTCGTAGTTAACACAACTCTGGCATCCTTTCCAGAAGTCCTCATCCTGCGTAAGCATAGAATAGGTCACCGGCTCGTAGCCCAGTTCGGAATTAATCTTCATAACCGGAAGCCCCGTAGTAAGCCCAAATATTTTCGCCTTAGGATATTTCAGTCTCGACAAATCAAATACTGACCTTTTAATCATTTTGGCCAGGCCCTGGTTCCTGTATTGAGGGTTCACAATTAAACCGGAGTTGGCTACGAAAGTGCCATGGCTCCAGGTTTCAATGTAACAAAAACCGGCCCAGGTGCCATCTACATGCAAAGCTATAACTGCTTTGCCCTCAAGCATTTTTTTAACGATATAGTCAGGAGTGCGTTTTGCGATGCCCGTACCCCGGGCTTTGGCAGATTCTGCCATCTCATCGCATATCTGCTCTGCGTAATTAGTATGTTGTTCTGTCGCCGGAATGACGACAAATTCGTTTTCTTTCATGACGTTGAAGAAAAAAATCCGGCTTTGAGGCGGAAAAAGACTACGTTTTTAGCCTTTCGTTTTTGTGAATAAAATCAATGATTTATATAACCGGCAGAATTACCGGTAAATTTTTTGATGCCAAGATCAAGTCCGCGGCATAAAGGGTCGTCGGAACCGCAATACTAACTTTTCAGTGCCAAAATTACTACGTACACAACCTGCCTGATAAGCCGGCCGGCTCACAGTTTCTGTGTGTGTTTGGTAGTTTAAACTATTCATCTTTAGTAGTATGGGCATTTGTAATTATATTACAAATAACAGGGAAAATACTGAATAATACAAGAAATGGGAGTGAAAGTTACAAATTGATAGCAACAGGAAAAATGGTTACCTGTTACCCGTTGCCAGTTACCAGGCTGGAAGCCTACCACACCAATAAAACTATGAGTAATATCGGGGCATATATTCGCCCAGCCTGGTAACTGATAGCTGGCAACTGGTAACTCGTTTACTGTTTCGCAAACGTCAAATTAATATACGCTGTTTGTCCGCTGGATAACATTACCGGTGTTTTGAAAACCGCTGTACCTCCAGAAACATCACCAAATTGAAGTGAATATCCAGTTTCGACATCTTTCGCTCTCTGACCGTCCATCAATTTCTTGAACTGGAATGTAGGAACAGCCATAGTTTTATTTACAGACCAATAAATTGGCTGAACAGCTCCATTGGTCAGGCTAATAGAACCTGTACCGCCGCCTCTAAGATCCCAGGTACTTCCCTGAAAATCCTGTGCATTGGCCATATCAAATACTTTTCCAGCTGATGTTCCAGCAGGGAAACCTTCCATGTTAACACTGGTGACTTTCCAGGTACCGGATACATCACCGCGCGAAACCGTAGGTGTAGTAGTTGTTGTTTTTGGCGAGCATGCCGCGAAGACCGCTACAAAACAAATGATGAGGGTGTTATTGATTAACTTTTTCATGATTACTGGATTTTTTTAACATATGAAAGCAGAAACCTTGCCAAGAACATTCAGCAGATTGAAACACCTGTTAAAAATTTATGCAACCAATCTTCTTGGATTAGGCTCAGTTTTTATTCCATCCAGACAGAAATAAATTACATAATGCAAACAGAAAAAATTAATATTGTAATATTCTTATTACGATTAAACCTTTTGATATTGCTAAAAAAAGGCTGATATTACCTGTTGTAAACCACCAAATGCAAAAAAGAATTAGCTCTATTGCTTTTAATAAGCATTATGTAATTGCCCTTTTCCTGTTAATATCCTTAATTACAGCTGTAAAACAATATGCAACTGATTCCTATAATAACTATAAGATTTACAAATACACGTTTTGGCACACGGTAGACGAATCTCCTTTGTATGATGCCTATCCGTTGGAATACTCGGATACCAATCATTACGGTCCTGCCTTTGCCTTAGTTATTGCACCTTTTGCACTATTACCTGATGCCATTGGAACTTCACTATGGAACATATGCAATACATTAATCTTATGTATGGGCTTTTACAGTCTTCCTTTGCCATTAAGAACCAGGTCAATTATTGCGCTACTATGTGCTCATGAAGCTCTGACTGCCCTGCTAAGTTTCCAGTTTAATGTGGGTTTAACCGGATGCATTCTTCTTTGCTTTTCCTACGCATGTAAACAGAAAGAAGTAAAATCTGCCTTTCTGATTGCATTAGGTACTACTGTAAAATTATATGGAGTCGTGGGACTGGCATTTTTCTTTTTCTGTAAGAATAAATGGGCTTTCATTCTCTCAGGTATAGTTTCTCTTGGTGTTTTGTTTTTGTTTACGGTGGCATTATCTTCTGTTGATTTTGTAATCCAATCCTATTCAGACTGGTATGTATCGCTAACAACAAAAAATAATGATAATACATCCTTAACATCCATGCAAGACATGTCGATAATGGGCATTGCTCGAAGAGTCACGCAAGACCGCACAATTCCAAATCTGCCATTTCTTGTTGGAGGGATTTTCTTATTTACTTTACCTTATTTCAGGCTAAGTCAATATACATATCTTTCGTACCGTTTGATGCTATTGTGCTCCGTATTAATATTTACAGTCATATTTAGTTCCGGTTCTGAATCTCCCACTTACATTATAGCTTTTGCAGGTGTTGCTATCTGGTTCATGATACAGCCATCTCCCAAAAGTAAAGGCATTATCTTATTGTTTTTGTTCGCTTTTATTTTAACAAGCATGTCACCTTCAGATCTTTTTCCCAGGTTCATCAGAAATACCTATATCAAACCCTACTCATTAAAGGCATTGCCCTGTGTATTGATATGGTTTACCATTGTATATCAAATGTTAACTACAAATTTTAAAGACAGTAAACTTTCAGAAATTGAATAAATTAGTTTCTATTATTATTCCCGCATTTAATGAAGCCGAAAATATTCCTGTGATTTGCACGGAAATAGTTTCCATTTTTAAGGACCTGCCTTATAATTATGAACTTATTATAGTTGCAGATGGGTGTACAGATAATACCCTGGAAGTGATTAATCAGCTTGCTATCACGAATACTCATATATTATTCATAGAATTTTCACGCAATTTCGGTCATCAATTAGCATTAAAAGCTGGTTTAGATCATGCATCAGGAGAGTGTGCAATCAGCTTGGACTGTGATATGCAACACCCCCCGGAACTAATACCGAAATTATTAGAAAAATGGGAAGAAGGCTATGAGGTAGTTTATACTATCCGCAAGGAAGATAAAAAGCTCCCATTGACAAAGCGGATCACATCAAAACTGTTTTATAAAATCCTTAATAGTCTATCTAATGTAGAGTTAGAAACAGGTACGGCAGATTTCCGCTTGCTTGATAAGAAAGTGGTTCTGGTTATACGGAATTTCATGGAAACGGAGCCCTTTCTCAGGGGCTTGTTTAAATGGGTCGGTTTTAAGCAATATTCCATAAAATATGCAGCAACTGAACGTTTCCATGGAAAGAGCAAATATAATGCAGACAAAATGATAAGGTTTGCCTTAGAGGGAGTAACCTCATTTTCTGTTAAACCATTGTATGGAGCTATATATCTAGGCTTTTTGTTCTCCGTATTATCCTTAATATATATTCCTTACGTATTATATGCTATCCACACTGGTAAAGGAGTCTCGGGCTGGGCATCTACCATAATGACCATCGTTTTTTTCGGTGGCTTGCAATTGATCATTTTAGGAATTATTGGGATCTATATAGGCAAAATGTTTATTCAAAGTAAACACAGACCAAACTATATTATTCGTTCTACAAATATTCAAAAAACTACAGTTTGATATTACTTAGCTTTGATATTGAAGAGTTTGATATGCCTCTGGAGTATGGAAAACATATTTCATTCCAGGATCAAATGGATATTTCTATTCAAGGTACAAACCATTTACTGGATATTTTGGATAAACATTCCGTAAAAGTCACGTTTTTCAGCACTGTTGTGTTTGCCACAAATGCATCAGAAGTGATACAAAGAATTATTCAAAGCGGTCATGAGTTAGCTTCGCATGGTTATTACCATTCAAAGTTTGATTCTTCTCATCTTTTCTCATCTAAAGCTGCATTGGAGGAAATCTCCGGACAGGATATTAAAGGTTTTCGAATGCCGAGGATGATGCCTGTAGATGAAAACGAAATTGCCAAAGCCGGTTACATGTACAATAGTTCAGTAAACCCAACCTGGCTGCCCGGACGTTACAATAATTTAAATAAACCCAGATCCTATAATAAAGAAGCTGGCGTTTGGCAGCTTCCCGCATCGGTGAGCCCGGTAGTACGTTTTCCATTATTCTGGCTTTCGTTCCATAATTTGCCCCTGTATTTATATCAAATTATAGCACGTTCTAGCTGCAAAAAAGATGGCTATTTAAACTTATACTTTCATCCCTGGGAATTCACTGACCTGGGTGATAAGGAGAGGTTTGGTCTTCCAAATTATGTTAGTAAGAACTCAGGGGTAAAGATGATTGAAAGGATGGATTCATTTATCCAGCATTTAAAAGATAAGAAATATCCATTCTGCACCATCTCTGACTTTATACAAACTCTATCTTAAATAACCTGTATCGCATGTATGTTCTACAGCCCTCGGGCTAACTTGTGAGATGCAGTATTGATCCAATAAAACTCCAATCTCCTTTCTAAAAATTAAACCGGATAAATCTACTGCCTTTAAGGAATTGAAGATCAATCAGACATCAAATTTGAAGCTTTTGTGAATAAAATTCTATTGATTTAAGATGCTTATACTACTTGATATATGATTTCAAATGAGCATATTCATAACATCAAATTCCTCTCAAATTTGGTTTAAATGTTCCAATCCCAGCGTTCACAATCGTATATTTACGTTGCTTTATTAATATTCAATTATTCTAACAATTTTAGAATTTATACATATGATCCGTTCACTTACGATAAGCCTGTTAATAGCTTTAGCCGTTCAGAGCATTGCTCAATCCAAAAAACCAGCAGATCCTTTGGCACATACCTTTTCTATCGTTGCCAGAGATGAGAAAACAGGAGAAATGGCCGTAGCTGTACAAAGCCACTGGTTTAGTGTAGGTACTGGCGTATCATGGGGAGAGGCGGGGGTAGGTGTTGTAGCTACGCAATCTTTCACCAATAAATCATTTGGTTTACGCGGGTTAGAATTGTTAAAACAGGGTAAATCCCCACAAGAAGCTCTGGATATTTTACTCAGTGATGATTCTGGAAAAGATTTCCGACAGGTAGCTATACTGGATAAGCTGGGTAGGGTAGCGACACATACCGGTAAAAGCAATATCGAAGTCGCCGGCCATGCCAATGGTGAAAATTTTTCTGTACAGGCAAATATGATGCTGAATGACAAAGTGGTACCGGCCATGGAAATAGCCTGGAAAGCAAATACGCTTAAGCCACTGGCAGAACGAATGGTGCTGGTTTTGAAAGCCGCACAAAATGCAGGCGGAGACATACGCGGGAAGCAGTCGGCTGCTTTGCTCGTATTTGCGCCTGAAACAAGTTTAACTCCATGGAACGATAAATTGGTAGATCTCAGGGTGGATGATAGCCTTGATCCTATTAAGGAAATTGATCGCCTGCTGAATGTATTCCGTGCATATGAGCATATGAATAAGGGCGATTATTTTGTGGAAAAGAATGAGATGACCAGCGCAATGGAGGAATATAATAAAGCCATGAAGATGTTTCCGCTTAACCTGGAAATGGAATACTGGACCGCAATCACTCTGGCTAATAATAAGGAGATTGCGAAAGCATCCGCTATGCTTGCCCGCATTTATAAAAAAGATAAAAACTGGCGGGAGCTTACTAAACGGTTACCTAAATCCGGACTGCTGACTGTTTCGGAAAAAGACATGAAGGAACTTCTTAAATAGGCTAATGAGTGTTTAAAATTGGATATTTAACACGTATCCAAAAATAATAATCTGTTTGATTCTGATTAGGAGAAAACCACTTCAAATAAGCATATCTTTAGAATTAACCAAAACAAATAATATGATTTTAATGATATTTGGAATAGTAGTCGTCCTGATAAGCTTTTTTCTTGCTAACCAGGATTCTCAGGTTGCAAGATATAGCGGCATCCTCCGTATAAGTGGGGTTGTATTGGTACTTATTGGAGCTTCCTTTTCAATGTTTAAAGTCATTGATGCTGGGCAGGTAGGTGTAAAAGCACTTTTCGGTAAGGTAAACAATGACGTTTTATACAGCGGTCTGAATATTGTCAATCCCTTGGTTGAGGTGACCAACTTTGATGTAAAAACTCAAAATTATACCATGTCCGCAGTGCAAGATGAAGGGAATAAAGTTGGTGATGATGCCATCAGAGTCCTTTCTGCTGATGGTCTGGAAGTGATCATCGATCTTTCCGTTTTATTTAAAGTTACCCCCTCTTCGGCACCTAATATTTTGCGTACTATTGGAACTGACTACCTGGATAAGATAGTCAGGCCAATTGC
>NZ_JBKJUM010000019.1:0-11018 GCF_046590655.1 Daejeonella sp. | reverse complement strand
ATGAATGATGCGGAGGACTTCGCAAAGGAACTAACCGAAAATGATCTGGAAGAGCCAAAAACGATTGCTAAGTTAGAACCTCCTAAAGGTTCTAAACAAAAACAGCATCCAGCAAATCAGACTCATTATAACAAGTACGACCCTGATGCTAAGATCTCTGTAAAGCCAGGAAAAGCAGTTGCGTTGAATTATTTAGGTCAGGTTAGTGTAGATACCTCATCACACACCATCACCCATATCCAAGCTTTTCCTGCAGATATTCGAGATAGTGATTGTCTTCCCGAAGTAGTTCGTCACCTAAAAAGTAATCTTCAGGAGTTGGGCTTAAGAGTGGAGGAAATCATAGCAGATACAGGTTATAGCAGCGGCAAGGCGCTCCAGTCTCTCGAGGAGAATAATATTAAAGGATACATACCAAACCGTCCTCAGTTTATCTATAAAAGAGAGGACTTTTCATACCATAAAGAGGGCGATTACTATCAATGTAAAAACGATAAACACTTAACTTACCGCGGCACTTATCTGGCTGGCAAGTATTATAACAAAGAATATCGATTAGAGAGGACGGTTTGTAAAATATGTCCCTTTAGAGACACCTGTACGGCTTATGGCAAGCACGGGACTAAGATTCTGGCGTCAATTGACAGACCTTATTAGGAGAGAATGCACTTGAGGATGGAATCTCCTGAAGCCAGAATTATGATGAGGCAACGACAAAGCACAGTAGAGCCAGTTATAGGCACCTTGATAAACTTCCTGGGAATGAAACGGGTAAATACCATCGGGAGATCCCAGGCAAATAAATGCTTGACGATGGCAGCGATAGCTTATAATCTAAAAAAGCTATTGAAATACAATGACAGACTAAAAAGTGAACTAAAACAAGCAACCTTGACCCAAAAGAGTGTCCCATTTATCATAGGACTAATTGAAAGTCTGACAGTGAGCTTTATAAATGCATTTGGCGCAGATCCAAAATTGCTATACGAATTCAATCAAAAGAATAACGCATCATTTATTTAGCACAATCACCTAAAATCGGGTCATGTTGTGCAACGGTCACCTAAAGCAAAAAGTATGTGCACTTCCGCCGGCACGAGGCGGGAAAATTCACCCCGAAGGATCCTTATTTAACTCCGACGTCTCCCTCGTATCCCTCATCCCCACATAAACTATCAGCGACAAAAATATACAACCCGTGATATACCAATAAAAATACTCCTCATTCCCTATCCCCTTTAACCATAAGGCGACATACTCAGCGGTTCCGCCGAAAATGGCTACAGTAAGTGCATAAGGCAAACCCACACCAAGTGCCCGAACTTGTGCAGGGAAAAGCTCGGCTTTTACGACGGCATTAATACTGGTATAGCCGCTGACGATTATTAAACCGGCGAGGAGAAGAAAGAATGCCTCGTATTGGGAGGTAGTATGACTGAGTGTAGTGAGTAATGGGACGGTGAACAGCGTTCCTAGCACACCGAAGCCAATAAGCAAAGGCCGGCGACCGATACGATCCGACAAAGCACCGAAGGCGGGCTGCATGAGCGCAAAGATCAGCATACTCCAAAAGGAGATCAGGGTAGAGTCGCTTTTGCTGAGATTTACCGTGTTGACCAGAAACTTCTGCATGTAAGTGGTATAGGTGTAAAAAGCAAGAGTTCCGCCAAGGGTTAGCCCGATGACTGTTAATATAGCCCGCGGGTGTTTAAGCAATTCGCTGATGGTACCTTTCTTTTCGTCGGGCTTGTTTTTCTGCGCTTCGAAGGCATGAGTTTCGTGAAGGCTTTGCCGCAGGTAAAGGGCGACAAAAGACAGCAAAGCACCAATAACGAAAGGAATTCGCCAGCCCCAGTCGTGAAGCTCTTCTTCTGTTAAAAGCCAACGCTGCAAAATGAGCTGGATCCCGAGGGCAATCAATTGTCCGCCGATCAGTGTAACATATTGAAAACTTGAATAAAAGCCCCGGCGTTTCCTGCTCGCCATCTCGCTGAGGTAAGTTGCCGACACGCCATATTCTCCGCCAACGCTTAAACCCTGCAGCAATCTTGCAATCAGAAGTACTGTCGGAGCTATAATACCAATGTCATTATACGTGGGGATAAAAGCAATGAGAAGCGAGCCGAAGGACATCAGTAACACCGAAAGTGTCATGCTCCTCTTTCGCCCTACCTTATCCGCAATCCGTCCGAACATCCAGCCGCCTATCGGGCGCATCAGAAATCCCAAAGCAAATACACCTGCGGTATTTAAAAGCTGTGCCGTTTTATCCCCGGAAGGGAAAAAGGAAGCAGAAAAATATAGTGCGAAAGCAGAGTAGGCGTACCAGTCGTACCATTCGACGAGATTGCCGATGCTGCCGCCGATGATAGCTTTTAAGCGGGTTTTGGAGATTTTTTCTGGTTCCAGGGGAAATGATTTTCTTGCTAAATTAGGGATTTATTTCTCGCCTCGTGCCGGCGATGGGGCACATACTTTCCCTTCAGCTGGAAAGTAGGCAAAGAGCCGCCGCTGCGCCTGATGCTATGGAAGTTAGTGCAGGGGCTTTGCTTGTGCATTCCGCATCAGTCCTGCCTACCGGCAGGCAGGCAATGCGGAATGATGGTGAACGGGGATTCAGTGGTTTGGCCGTAGAAGCGTACCTAACGCCTAGCGATTGTAGTGGGGCTGGCCTTCGGCCTGCATGCATACGAACTAAAAGGAAGGCTGCTACGCTTGTGCGTCGCGCGCTCCCCTTTTTTCAAAGGGAGCTGTCAGCCTCTTCGGCTGACTGAGGGGTCTGGAAGCAATCTAATATAGACTTTCCGTCTTCGTAAGGTACGCTGAGTAGCTTCCTTTCATAAATATTCCGTCCTGGCAAGTTGCAGAGACAGAAGAAGTTATTTTAGGCGGCTACTCAGCGTACCTTTCGTTGCTGGAATTTCGTTTAAAAGTGCTTCCAGACCCCTCAGTCCCGCGAAAAGCGGGACAGCTCCCCTTGAAAAAAGGGGAGCAGGAAACGTACACATCGCTGTACCCTATCTTGCGATACGTATGCCCTGCGGGCCGCAGGCCAGCCCCACTACAATCGCTAGGCGTTAGGTGCGCTTCTAAGGCCCTAGCACTGAATCTCCGTTCTACTTTTATTCGCATCGGCTGGTGCGGATTGCACAGGCAAAGCCAAAACACTAACTTCCGAAGCAGCAGACGCAGCGACGGGATTTTTGCTTACTTTTTTTCCTGGAGAAAAAAGTAAGTGCCAGTCCGCCGGCATAAGGCGGAGGTAAATACCTGAGGCTTCGACCAAAAGCAAAAAGTATGTGCACTTTCCGCCGACTTGAGTCGGCTCAAATAAATTCACCTTCTCTCTTCAACAAGAACCTTTTCAATCCTCGTATCCTGGAGCCTGGGTTTTATACATGTAAAATAATAAATATTCTACAAATTAACACGATGGTATTTTAGTGCCATTTTTTGAATTATATTTAACTTCCAATTCTACTCAAATATGATTTTCCGTTTTATACTCCTGATTTTCTTCCTGATCCCAACCTTTTTAACCGCCCAAAAAAAACTCTCCATTACCTTCGATGATCTTCCCTTCGCTTGCATGTGCGAAACGCAGGCAGAGAAAAATGCCCTGACGGATAAACTTATTGCGACGTTTAAAAAGTACGACATTCCTGCGGTAGGCTTTGTGAATGAGCAAAAACTTTACACAAACGGTCTTGTAGATCCGGCGAAGACCGCATTAATACAAAAGTGGCTTGACGCGGGTTTGGAGCTGGCCAATCATGGCTATAATCATGTTAATATTAATGATATTACGTTGGCGCAATACAAGCAGGAAATCTTAAAAGGAGAGCTGGTGACAAAGGATCTTTCCAGAAAAGCAAAGCTGCCGTACCGGTTTTTCAGACACCCTTATTTATCGCCGGGCAATACGCTTGCTGATAGACAAGAATTGGATGCATTCCTCAAGCAGAACAAATATAAAATTTCACCGAACACGATTACTTACCAGGATTATACCTTTTCGGATGCATATGAAGTAGCGTTGAGAATTAATGATACCCTAAGTGCGCGACGCATCAGGGAAGCTTATATTCCTTATACGCTGAGTCAGTTTGCGGCTGCAGAAAAGCAATCTTCCGACCTTTTTTCGCGGGATGTGAGCCAAATATTAATGGTTCACGCCAATATGCTTAATGCGGATGCATTTGGCGATGTAGCTAAAGCACTTCAGGATGGCGGCTATTCGTTCGTAACTATAGACGAGGCTTTAAAAGACAAGGCTTATAGCCGTGCGGATACGACTAAAGGCCGGGCGGGAATCACATGGTTATCACGCTGGGCATCAGAAATGGGGAAAGGAAGTGACAGGTATGCCAGAAGTCCGGTACCTCAGCTTGTGCTCGATCTCGCCCGCCAAACGACTTTTAATCATGAAAAAGCTTCAGGCGGAACTTTGCCTGGCCTCCCTCCTTTTGTAGTGGTTGATAAGGTCAAAGAATTTAAAATTCTCTCCAGCGATGCTTTGATCATGACAGCAGGTGAAAAAACCGACCTCCACAATCCAGCAAGCGGGACAGCTTTCTTTAATAATGCGCCCAAATTTTTGTTTACTCCTGATAATGATTTTGACTTTTCTGCTAAAGTAAAACCTGATTTCGAGGGGCGTTATGATGGCGGGGCGATCCTGATTTACAGCGACCGTGATAACTGGGCAAAGATCTTGTTTCAAAATACCGGGGACAAACTCCTGCTTGGTAATTCAGTCGTGAAAAACAAAGTCACCGACGACAGCTATTTCAATATTCCTCAAAATCGGGAGGTTTACCTCCGCGTACGCAAGGTTGGCCGCGTCTTTACATTCCTAACTTCTCAGGACGGCAAACAATGGGATGTGGTCAGAGATTTCGTGTATCACAAAACGGACAATATGATGATTGGGTTTTATTCGCAGTCACCCATTGGAACGGACTGTGAAGTTGAATACTCTGAGATAAAATATACAGGGAAGGATTGAGGTCGGAAGTCAGGTCGGAAGTCAGGTCGGAAGTCAGAGGTCAGAAGTCTGATGGATTTCCGACAACACCCAGGCGTCTAGTTTCAGACCTCAGACATCAGACCTCAGACCTCTGTTAAGCGCCAGGCGTCAGACTTCCGACGTCAGACCTCAGTTATAAAGTACGTAGCTCTTCCTCATCTCCTTAAACTCACCCAATTGCGGTTCCCAGCTTTTACGGATTTCATCTTCTGATTTGCCTGCGATAATTTGATTTCTCAGTTTAGTGGTTCCGGCCAGGCGATCAAAATTGGCAGCCCTGAAGAAAGCACCTTTGTTAGGATATGCAGCGTAAAATTCTTTTAGCCAGGTAAGATTTATGCGGCCTGTGGAAGCGAAGATGCTCGTATCGTATTTGCGCAGGTCGAGGCCGTAGCATTCTTTATCCATGTGAGGAGGTTTTTCGCTCATCCCCGGGATGGACACCGGCTTGAATGAAAATTTATATTTCCCTTTAAGTTCCGGGTTTCCTAAAATAGTAAATGGGTATTGAGTTCCTCTACCCTGGCTGATTACTGTTCCTTCAAACAAGCATAGAGATGGGTACAGCAAAATAGATTGTTGAGTATTCAGATTCGGTGATGGAGCGATGGGCAAGGTATAAGGCATTCCGTGCTTGTAGTTTTCCATTTTGATCACTGTCAGCTTGCATTTAGCCTTGCCGGGAAGCCATCCTTCGCCATTGATCATACCGGCATACTCGCCGAAAGTAAGGCCATGGAGAATTGGAATGGCATGTTTACCTACGAAGGACTCCTGGTCAGCATCGCGCACCGGTCCGTCCACGTAACCATCATTTGGATTAGGACGGTCGAGCACAATTAATTCCACATTATTTTCAGCGCAGGCTTCCATAATATAATGCAAAGTTGAGAGGTAAGTGTAGAATCGCACACCAACATCCTGCATATCAAAAACCATCACATCAATTCCCTTCATATCTTCTTTGGTAGGTTTGTACTTGGAGCCGTAAAGGGAGATCAAAGGCACGCCGGTCTTCTCATCCGTTTCATCCCCGATCTTCGCTCCGGCACTCGCTTTTCCGCGGAAACCGTGTTCCGGACCGAAGCCCTTTACGACATTAACCCCCAGTTTTATCAGGGTATCCATACTAAGCTTACCATCTATAACAGATGTGTTATTAATGGAAAGAGCTACTCTTTTGCCTTTTAGCAGGGGCAGATATTTATTGGTTTGCTGGGCGCCGGTACGGATAGATGCTACGGATGGATTATCCGACAATACTGCAGTAGAATCACTGGTTGCAGTTTCTTTTGCAGGATTAGTACAGGCAAGGAGGATTGCGATTGGAAGGAGGAAGAGGGATTTAGTCATGGTGTTGGATTGTTAATTTTTAGTGGAAGAGTAAATTGGGGTATAAGGTAATAAAGATGCGGTTTTATTTTAAATGGAGAATCATTTTCGGGTATAGACGTTGACGTGAGGTCCCTTGCTGTGCTTCGGAATGAGGACGCTTGATAGAGGACCCGATTGCTATCGGGTGGAGATTTCTCCCTGCCGGCCGGCAGGCGGGCGAGCTGGGAAATTTTATTTTATAATACAAGTCCCCGACTCGTCGAAATGCGATTCCGATTAGTTACCCGTGACCATGAAATATACTTACTCCAAAACGAGTGGTATATTTCGAGGAGCAAGGAGAAAAAACATAATTTACCGGACACGTTACGCTCCGAGAAATCCCCATTGTCCCCACGGCCGACCCGTCATCCCGCAGCGCAGCAAGGGATCTTATGAGGGTTATTACACCTGCTATCATAATCACAATTCCGGTAACAAGTCGAATTAAGGAGAGATCCCTCACTCTGTTCGGGATGACGGACGTTGGGGGTGAGAAAATGAGAAATCTCCTCCCCCTAACCTTATCGGCATCGTCATCCCGAAGCATAGCGAGGGATCTCATTAACCCCTCAGTCCCGCAAAAACGGGACAGCTCCCCCCTGCCTACCGGCAGGCAGGTTGGCGGGGAGCAGGAAACGTACCCACCGCAACAAAACGCGCCGCAAGGGTTTATATGCTGGTGCGAAGGGCCAGCCCCTCAACACCAGCTAAACGTAGGGTCCGCTTCTAAGGCCCTAGCACTGAATCTCCGTTCACAGTCGTTCCGCATTGCCTGCCTGCCGGTAGGCAGGGCTGATGCGGTATGCTGAAGCCAAGCCCAAGTAGTTGCTTCAAAAGCATCAGGCGCAGCGGCGGGCGTTTTGCTTACTTTTTTTCCTGTAGAAAAAAGTAAGTGCCGTTCCGCCGGCATGAGGCGGTAACAACATAAACTCTTAACAATCTCCTAACCCTACCTAAACCTAATCACAACCTTCATTTCGTATCTTGCGTAATGAAAACCATTAATTATTTGAACCCCCTGAACTGGTTTCCCGGGATATCAAATCTTATTTTCAGGATTCGCATGACCTCATTTTATTCTCCTTTCAGGCAGGGATGTTATGGAAAGGGAAAACTGTACGCCGGAATTTCATGAGGATTTTGTATGCTATTCAGGGTACGGGCAACGGGCATTTAAGCCGGGCGGTGGACGTAGTACCATGTCTTCAAAAGCACGGGGATGTAGATATTCTCGTCAGCGGCAGCCAGGCTGACCTTACTCTACCATTTCCAGTAAAGTATAAGCTCTCGGGTTTAAGCTTTATTTTCGGAAAATCCGGGGGCGTTAGCTTATGGAGGACACTGGCCCGTACGAATATCGGGAAGCTTATTAAATCAATTAAGAATCTGCCGGTAGAGCAATATGATCTGGTGATCACAGATTTCGAACCGGTGTCGGCATGGGCATGCTATTTTAAAAATAAAGCCTGTATTGCATTAAGTCACCAGTCGGCTGTACTAGGTCCGGGTCTCCCCCAGCCGGATCATACAGATATGATGGGACGGCTGATTCTTAAAAATTATGCGCCTTCTAGTTCTCAATATGGTTTTCATTTTTCAGCATTCCGCGAGAATATCTTTACTCCTGTAATTCGTCGCGGCGTGCGTGAACAAAAGATTACAGACGCAGGGCATTATACCGTATACCTGCCATCGTATGATGATAAAAGATTAATAAATTTTTTGTCTGAATTTACAGACGTGACATGGGATGTGTTTTCCAAACATAATGCTAAAACTTCGACGGTAAAGAACATCACGATCCAGCCAATAGACGGAGAAAAGTTTACCGCCAGCATGGCCTCATCATCGGGTGTTCTATGTGGTGCGGGCTTTGAAACTCCGGCGGAAGCCTTGTTTCTCGGGAAAAAACTGATGGTTATCCCAATGAAAAACCAGTATGAGCAGCACCTTAATGCTGCTGCACTGCGGGCGATGAAGGTACCCGTTATAAAAAGTTTAAAACCTAAGTATAATCCTTTAATTTCACAATGGCTGAACAATAAGCAGTCTATTCCTGTTAATTATCCGGACAGGACACAGGAAATTATTGACATGATTGTTGAAAAACACAGAGCAGACACTACTTTTGAAAGTAATGAAGCTATGTTTATTTAAATAAGTTTTGATGGAAACTGAGGTGGGAGGTGGGCTAAACCGTGATCTGTTTGGAAAGAATTTCAAATGGGGTGTTTCTACTGCCGCATATCAGATTGAGGGCAGTCATGATAAGGATGGAAAAGGTAGTTCGATATGGGATACATACACCGAAAGGAAAAACAAAATTCTCAACGGACATCATGGCAGGATAGCCTGCGATTTTTATATGCGCCATCAGGAAGATCTTGCCCTGGTAAAAAAACTCAACATACCCAATTTCAGATTTTCTACTTCCTGGTCACGGATATTGCCTGAAGGAACCGGTACCGTTAATCAAAAAGGAATCGACTTTTATAACCGGATTATCGATACCTGTCTCGAAAATGGAACAGACCCTTGGCTTACCCTCTACCACTGGGACCTTCCGCTTGCGCTCGAAAAAAAGGGGGGCTGGACTAACCGGGATGTAATTTCATGGTTTGCTGAATTCACGGAGATTTGTGCTAAACATTTTGGCGATCGGGTAAAACACTGGATGGTTATGAACGAGCCAATGGTGTTTACCGGTGCTGGGTATTTTTTGGGTGTGCATGCCCCTGGCAGAACGGGTGCAAAAAATTTTATACCTGCAGTTCATCACACCGTATTGAGCATTAGCGAAGGGGGCCGCATTTTGAAAGATATGCTTCCCGCTGCAGAAGTTGGAACTACTTTCTCATGTTCTTATATTGAGCCTTATACTAAGCGCCCGAAAGATGTTAACGCCGCTAACCGGATCGACACCCTGCTTAACCGCATGTTTATTGAGCCTATCCTTGGCCTGGGGTATCCTGAGAAAGATCTTCCTTTTTTAAAGAAGATCGGGAGATATATGCATCCGGGAGATGAGGATAAAATGGTTTTCGATTTCGATTTCATCGGTGTCCAGAATTATACAAGAGAGATTGTGAGGAATTCATTCATAACCCCATATGTTCAAGCGTCTTTAGTGAAAGCCCGGAACAGGAATGTGCCATATACATCAATGGGATGGGAGGTGTTTCCTGAATCTATTTATGAGATGATCAGGAAATTCAATGCCTATAAAAATATTAAGAAAATTTACATCACCGAAAACGGCGCAGCCTTTACTGATCACCTGGTGGATGGTGCTGTTGATGATGTTGATCGCACGAATTATATCAAAGACAATTTGAAGCAGGTATTGAGAGCCAGAAACGAAGGCTTAAGTGCAGAAGGCTATTTCGTGTGGACGCTCACTGATAATTTTGAATGGTCTGAAGGATACCATCCAAGGTTCGGATTAGTTCATGTGGATTTTGAGACCCAACAAAGGACTATAAAATTATCAGGACATTGGTATTCCGGGTTTTTAGGCGGTGCAAACGATCAGGCCGCACCTGATTTAAATTGTGAAAATAGCACCTTAATATCAAGCATCGCTTCTAAATCCTGACTATCCAGCATATCCTCAATTTCCGGCTGCAGATCTAAAAAGCCCGATGGCTGATATTTATAAATACTCCACTCTCCCTGATGATATTCAAGCGCTGTCAGACTTTCTACCCAGTCGCCTGAATTGAGATATAAGACCTTCCCGTTAGCAGTAACAATCTCACGCATTTCAGGCTGATGAATATGTCCGCAGACTACATACTTATAGCCTTTATCTATAGCTAGGTCTGAAGCTGTATGCTCAAAGTCGTTGATAAATTTTACAGCATCTTTAAACCTCGCCTTTATCCGTTTGGAGAAACTCATCTTCTCCTTTCCCATGGAAGTAAGGCACCAGTTTGCAAAACTGTTTAACAAAATCAGCGAATCATATCCCACTGCCCCAAGTTTTGCAAGCCATTTGGAGTTCTGCATGGTAATATCAAACACATCCCCATGAAATATCCAGGCTTTATTGCCGTCCAGATTAAGAACCAGTTTGTTCTGCAGGCGAAAACTCCCAATCTTTAGATCAGCGAATTTGCGAAGCATTTCGTCATGATTCCCTGTAAGATAGTAAACAGGCACCCCTTCCGAAACAAATTTCATTAAACGCCTTAGCACTTTCATGTGCGATTCTGGCCAGTAAGATTTACTGAATTGCCAAATGTCTATAATGTCGCCATTAAGGACGATCTTTTTGGGTTTGATGCTTTTAAGGTAGCTGAGGAGCTCCTTTGCATGACAGCCATAGGTGCCAAGATGGATATCGGATATTACTACAAGGTCAACTTCGCGTTTCGGCATTCAGTATGGGTTTACCAAAGGAAGGGAGAAGAAGTGACGTGAATGTTAAGGGGGAGTTAAGGAATTAGCAAATGAAGAGAATTAGAGAATTAGTAAATGAGTAAATTAGCAAATAGGACGAGAATAATAATTAGCAAATGAGTGAATTTGAGAATTAGGCACTCATAATTTACGTTCATTTGCTAATTCCAATACTTGCTCAACGAGGTCTCCCCATAATTCGGTTTTTGGT
>NZ_JBKJUM010000139.1:0-7141 GCF_046590655.1 Daejeonella sp. | reverse complement strand
CATCGGGTCAAAATTTTCAATAGAACAAACAATTATAACATTGTCGTTGGAATCGCGCATAAGTTCCAGTTCATATTCTTTCCATCCGATAAGCGCTTTATCAATAAGAACTTCGTGGATGGGAGATGCATGCAACCCACGGTTTAAGGCTTCGTCAAAATCCTCTCTTTTATAAATCACTGCGCCACCGGTACCTCCTAAAGTAAAAGAGGGTCTTATTACCAGTGGAACTCCAAACTCCTGTGCTATTTCTTTTCCATCAAGAAAGGAGCGGGCTATTTTCGCAGGAGCTGTTCCTACTCCAATCTCGTCCATTTTTTTTCTGAACAATTCTCTGTCTTCGCATGTGTTGATCGCATTGATATCCACGCCAAGCATTTTCACACCGTACTTTTCCCAAATACCCATTTCCTCACATTTGATCGCAAGGTTAAGTGCCGTTTGCCCGCCCATGGTAGGTAAAACCGCATCAATGCTTTTCCCTTCCTTTTTTTTCTCTTCAAGAATCCGGATGATGGAGTGATGATTTAGCGGCCAAAGGTAAACGTGGTCAGCAGTTACTTTATCGGTCATAATGGTTGCAGGATTCGAATTGATGAGCGAAACCGCTATTCCTTCTTCTCTTATCGAACGGGCTGCCTGTGAGCCGGAGTAATCAAATTCACAGGCCTGGCCAATGACAATCGGACCGCTACCGATTATTAAAACTGATTTTATTTTTTGATTTTTTGGCATTGCTTTTATTTGAAGTTTTAAATCGGGGAGGGTAAAAGTGCAGAAAAATCCGCAAGGCTAGCAGCCACCGGAAGTCTAACCATCTTCGGCTGCCAGGCAGAAATTTAATACATCGGTTTGGCAACCCCTAATGGAGAACCACTGGCAACACCTTCTATAATACTACCAACTATTCCGGCTATTATTACTGAAATATGGGTAGCCCCCGAAGCAAGGGCAATACCCAGACATAAGGGCACTGCCACAAACAAAACGACAACACTTGCTTACAGGTCGCTTTTTAGTTCTTTAAACATCGTTTACTTCCATAGCAGTTAGTTTAAGTTTTGGAAAGCAAAGGTAGTTATTTTATCTTAAATGATAGTATTACTATCTAACTAAATTAGAATACTTTTAACTACATGGTCATACCCATTAACCTTTTTGATTTATGTGGTCGTTTTGTCAAGCAACTGCAAAAGAAAGGAATCCGCCAACATTCTTTTTAGAACTTATCCGCAGGGCAGTCAGCAAAATAATACATCGGTTTGTAAACTTTGCAACCTGACACGCATCTTTCTGATGCATTTTACGGGCTTGGAACATGTGGTTTATGAGATTAAAGAAGTGGTGAATAAAGCACGGGAGATTAAACCCATACACAAAACATCCCAAAAACCTTTGTTTAAGTAAATTAGTTTTCATTTTTTTTTAATAAAATATTCGCAAAAACGTCGTCCAAAACACCATAAGATACATATTCAAACGGATTAGAAAATTGTTCGGACAGATATGAAATAAAAATTAATCTCCATATTCGAAATCACTGAATAGAGACGGTTCCGTTCAACTTACTTTACCCGCAATTAACCCGGAGCCGCTCCTTAGATCTTTTTTTATGCTAAATTGCGTATAAAAGGTATTTTGTAGGTAGCAATACTTCGACCGACCGCAAAAAACAAAAGAGCGATAATGTTACCCTAACATAAAATACAATGACCAAGTTACTAATTACAATTTTAGCTATGATAATGTTCCAAAATGTAATGTTTGGACAAAACAAAAAGACTAAAAAAGAAACAAAATTAAATACAGAAACGGCCAGAATTGACTCTATAAAATGGCGTGTAGAACATTATGTAGTAAACAGAGATTCTGCTTATGCCGACCCAAGAGTGGCCATTCAAAAACTAATCGGCGGGAATAGACGCTTTATAGAAGGTAAAAGTATTAGACCAAGACAAGACTTCATTGCCATTAAAAGTGTAGAACACGGACAAGAACCATTTGCTACAATTGTCGGATGTTCCGATTCACGAGTGCCAAATGAACTAATATTTGACCAAGGAATTGGTGACCTATTTATTATTCGTACAGCGGGACAAGTTTCGGCAGCTGCATCTTATGGAAGTATGGAATTTGCAGTATTGAAACTCAAAACAAAATTAATAGTTGTTTTAGGACACAGCGAATGTGGTGCAGTTGCGGCTGCAGTTGAAAGACCTGAAAATGTTCCAGGACATATTGTAACGCTTATCAATGAAATAAAACCTGCTGTTGCAAAAGTAGCATACTTACCAGGCGACCCGGTGAATAATGCAGTACGACAAAATGTAATAGACCAAGTAAATAATCTTAGAGACTTAGATCCAATATTGCATAAAAAATATCTTGAAGGCGACATAATCATTGTTGGTGCTGTTTATGATATACATACGGGAAAAGTTGAATTTTTAGAAGAAACATTGCATTCGATACCAGTAAAAAAGGCTAAAAAGTAAAATGAAAAGATTTTAATAGCAACATTTTTTAGTGACATCACTTAACCGCAAAAATTTTGCTCAAAATACCAGAATAATAATTATCATAAAATAGGTTGTCAAAAAGCAACCATTAAGTTCCTTATTTCCAATAACACTGGTAAAACACTTAAAATAGGGAAGGGAGCAAATTTTGTTTACTGTAAATAAGAACTTCTTGAATACATTTCTACTATCAAATTAGGGCAGATTAATTAGCGAAATTTTGATCAAATCCACCTTAAACTTGTCCGACTTAGGTACGTCCGGGGGTACAAAAAGCACGCAGGTAC
This sequence comes from Daejeonella sp., assembly GCF_046590655.1. GTDB lineage: Bacteria > Bacteroidota > Bacteroidia > Sphingobacteriales > Sphingobacteriaceae > Daejeonella. Next base: position 4,335 of record NZ_JBKJUM010000139.1, on the reverse strand, counting down.
CGAGTAACTTGCGTTCTTTTGATTTTCTTTTGTTATGGTCAATTCTACACCGATATTAGGGATTTTCAGCAAAGTTTATTAAGCAACTTTAACGACGAAATTACCACGATTATAAGGTTGGAAGTAAACCAACACGATCCGGCTACAAGCTGGGCTATACCCTTGCTATGTCTTTTTAAGTAAAACTATCGCAGAATTAAAGCGTAATGTTGAATAATATGAAGCAGTTTTTTTTGATCTCATTTCTTTTCTTTGCAGTTACAGCAGCTTTTTCTCAGAACGAGAAATCACGTAAATTTGATTTCGGGGCGGGTAAAGCACTAGCAGGTTACACAAAAATAAGTTCAAATTCGGTTTATACGAGTGACAAAGGGTATGGAATTGATCTGAACACAAGTGTTTTTGCGAATGAAAAAATAGGCAAGCGTGCATCAACCGATGGATATCTTACATCAGATCGTCCTTACTATTTCTCCCTAAATCTTCCTGAAGGGAATTATCGTGTGAAGGTTACGGTTGGTGATGATTCAGGTACGTCAGACGTTGCAATACGCGCCGAGGATCGCAGAATGATGGTAAACCGAGTGCAGACTGCGAAAGGGGAGCATAAAACCATTGAGTTTACGGTTAATATTCGCGACAGTCTGATTGCAGGAACAAATGCTAAGGTGAGACTTAAACCCAGGGAGCTTAGCTATCTGAATTGGGACAATCGGTTAACGCTGGAATTTAACAGCGCAGAACCTAAGGTAAACTCCATAGAGATCTTTCCGGAAAAAGAAAATGTAGTTTCAGTTTTCCTGGCGGGTAATTCGACGGTTGTCGATCAACCTAAGGAACCATTTTCTGCATGGGGACAAATGTTTCCTTCGTTCTTTAAAACTGGAAAGGTTGCTATAGTTAACCTCGCCGAATCTGGAGAAACACTTAAAAGTTTTATTGGCGCCAGGCGTTTAACCAAAATACTTCAAATGATGAAGCCTGGAGATTATGTCTTTGTTGAATTTGGGCATAATGACCAGAAGGAAAAGGGAGAAGGGGTTGGAGCGTTCACTACCTACAAAAAAACACTTGAATACTTTATTAATGAGGTTAAGAAAAAAAGAGGGATACCAATACTGGTCACCTCGGTACAAAGAAGAAACTTTGATGTTAACGGCAAGATAGTGGAAACACTCGGTGATTATCCAGAAGCGGTCAGGCAAACTGCTCAGGAACACAAAGTAGCTTTGATCGATTTAAATGCCATGAGTACGGTGATGTTTGAATCAATGGGTGAGAAAGAGTCGTTATTGGCTTTCGTTCATTTTCCTGCAAACTCATATCCAGGAATGCCTGGCCCAATGGCGGATAATACTCATTTCAGGCCATATGGGGCATTTGAGGTGTCGAGGTTACTTGTACAAGGAGTAAGAAATGAAATATTAGATCTGGCAAGATTTATTAAGAAGGAAGTACCTGTATTTAAACCAGACATGCCCGATGCTTATCTGGACTTTTACTGGCCGGAAAGCCCAAGTAGGGACGGAACTAAACCGGCTGGAAATTAAGTTTGCGACCGGCCTTTTCAATTCTATTCATTGTTTAACGTTCATCTGACCGACGATTCCCTTACAATTAGTAAAGGCTCTAATACGATTTTATCAGGCTCTCCTTCATATGGGTTTGCAGTATTGCGCATTTTAAAAAATAGCTTCGAAGCTACTTCTCCCATTTCAACGGTCTTCTGATTAATCGTGGTTAAACTTGGAGAGATATGCTCGCTAAATCCCTCGTTAGAAAAACCAACAACGCCTACATCCTCTGGGATTCGATATTTTTGAGCTTTCAATGCTTTTATCGCTCCCAATGCGGTGAAATCTTCAACAGCAACAACAGCATCCGGAGGTGAGTTAAGCTGCAATAATTTTTCCATACATTCATATCCCGATGTAATGGTGTTTTTGCCATATATGATCAAGTCTTCTTCAATATCTAAATTATATTTTCTTAAAGCATCTACATATCCGCGTAAGCGCTCATTAAAAATGGAAATATGTTTTAGGCCTGAGATATAGGCAACACGTTTATATCCATTAAGAATAAGATGTTCCGCTGCAATAAAACCTCCTTTATAATTATCTATAGTAACAGTTGGAACCCGAATATTTTCATTAACAGTGTCAAACAGTACAAGCGGGATATTGCGTTTTTTAACCTCTAGGTAATGTTGAAAATTGATGGTTTGCTTCCCCATGGTAGCAATGATTCCGTCGACGCTTGACTGAATAAACGTATCAATTCCTTTAATTTCGTTTTCGGGGAGTTCATGTGATTGATATAATAAAATGCTGTAACCATTTTGGTTAATAATATTTTCCATGCCAAATACAATCGAGCCAAAAAAGCTCTTATCTGCACTTGGAATAATGACTCCTATAATTTTGGTCTGACCGGAGCGGAGCGAAGAGGCAATTTGATTAGGCCTGTAATTTAACCTTGAGGCCACTTCCTCAACCTGTTGTTTAGTGATAACACTAATGCCAGGATGGCCGCTTAAAGCTTTTGAAACCCCTGAAATAGTTAAGTTTAGTTCTTCCGCAATATCCCGGAGTCTGGGTCTCTTTGCCATTTTTTTACAAACGCATTAAATTATTTGAAAATTAAAAATTAAAGATATACATTTATTCAAACGTTTGAATAACTAGTTAAACCTACATTAACTGGTTGGGGGCTTGCTGTTCCATCGATGATTAAGAAAATTTATGATAACTATTAACAAAACACTTCAGGCGTCTGACTTACAAGCTAAGCTAAAACAATTTTGGAATCACTCCGGGCAAAAAATCCTTGATTTAGAAAACAAGTACGATGTCTCCAAAGGATCACCTGTTTTTACTATTCAGGGCAAATATACCACCCGCGGCTGGACAGAGTGGACTCAAGGCTTCCAATTCGGCTCCGCTATATTACAGTTTGACGCCACAGGTGATCAGGAATTTTTGGAAATAGGTCGCAGGAACACATTGGCCGTAATGGCTCCACATATTAGTCATATTGGAGTGCATGATCACGGATTTAACAACGTGAGCACATATGGTAATCTATTACGGTTGATGAATGAAGGCAAGACGGAATTTAACGAGTGGGAGAAGAACTTTTATCAGTTGGCGCTTAAAATTTCAGGCGCTGTACAAGCAGGCCGTTGGACAAGCATTAAGAATGGGGGATTTATTCATTCCTTTAACGGGCCTCATTCCTTATTTGTAGACACCATTCGGTCTTGTCGTGCGTTGTTGGTAAGCCATCTTCTTGGCCATGTATTTCAAGCAGAGGGAGACATCAAGATTAATTTATTGGAACGAGCTTTTTCTCATATAAAGGCCACAGCCGAGTTTTCAGTTTTTTATGGTGAAGGCCGTGATATGTATGATTTATGGGGCCGGACTGCTCACGAAAGTGTTTTTAATACAAAAGATGGAAACTTTCGCTGCCCTAACTCGCAACAAGGGTATACAGGTTTTAGCACCTGGACGCGTGGGTTGGCCTGGGCCATGTGTGGTTTTGCTGAAGAGCTAGAGTGTTTTGAAACACTTAAAGATACTGAACTTGATCAATTTGGCGGGCGTACAGAACTTGAAAGTTTTATGCTGAAAGCTGCACAAGCAACCTGTGATTTTTATATTGAGCATACACCACCTGATGGGATTCCTTATTGGGATACAGGAGCGCCACAACTTCATAAGCTGGGCGATTACCTAAGCCGACCGGCTGACCCATATAACGATTTTGAACCTGTAGATAGTTCAGCCGCTGCGATTGGAGCACAAGGCTTGCTTCGTCTGGGCAGATATTTGATAGGCAAAGGCCTCAAAGAACCGGGCGAGCGTTACTGGCAAGCCGGCTTAACCGTATTGAATACTTTATTTGACGAACCCTATCTGAGCACTAATGCTGACCATCAGGGCTTGATATTACATTCTATTTATCACCGTCCAAACGGGTGGGATTACATTCCTGAAGGAAGCAAAATACCTAATGGCGAATCGAGTATGTGGGGAGATTATCATGCCCGCGAAGTAGCGTTATATCTGCAGCGAATTATAAATGATGAATCGTATTTAACATTTTTTGGAAGTTTAAAATGAGTGCAAAGCTGCTAATGGATCTATCCCAATTGTGTATTCATACGATTAGCACTAAGCCCTGGGATATAGAGCAAGCTGCAAAGAATTTTTCTGAAGCAGGAGTGGGGGGTATTACTGTATGGAGGGATGCACTAAATGGAAGAGATATCAAACGAACGGGACAACTGTTGCGCGAATGTAATCTCCGGGTTGTATCGCTGTGCAGAGG
>NZ_JBKJUM010000057.1:0-21843 GCF_046590655.1 Daejeonella sp. | reverse complement strand
AGTTATTATTTGAGTGTCCGGAGTCTGCCAATCATCTTTAAACTGGTATCTGCCTCCAACGGAAGTAACACGGGTTGGATAATCAACCCCAAGTCCCCATCGTGCAACATCAACCTCATGGGTTCCATTATTCAGCGCTTCACCTGTTCCCCAATTCCAGAACCAGTGCCAGTTATAGTGGATCAATCCGTCTTTATAAGGAACACGAGGCGCAGGGCCCTGCCATAAATCATAATCAAGCCATGACGGAATAGACCCTGGCTGCAGAAAAGTAGCTTTACGGCTATTAGTGTACCATGTTTTAGCTAAATATACACGGCCAATAATTCCTTTGTGTAATTGTTCAATACCCTGGCTGAGAACTGGTGCCGATCGGCGTTGTGCACCCATCTGAACTACCCGGTTATATTTTCTCGCTGCCGCGATAGCAATTTCTCCTTCTCTGGGATTATGACTTAAAGGTTTTTCTACATAAACATGTTTGCCAGCCTGGCAACCCATAATCGTAAGAGGCGAATGCCAGTGATCGGGAGTTGCTATGTAAATGGCATCGATAGATTTATCTTCCAATACCTTGCGGCAATCTTTTTCTGACCGGGGGGTATTGACTTGTTTGGCATCCATGACCGTTTTGATGGCCTTGGGTATGGCTCTTTCATCCACATCGCATACACAGGAAACCTCCGCATTTTTTTGACGGGCAATCGTACCAGACATACTGTTTCCGCGACCGTTTACCCCGATGGTGGCTACGCGCACTCTGTCGTTAGCACCAATGATATTATTATAGCTCTTTGCACTAAAGCCAAAGGCTGTTCCTCCGAATGCCAGGCCAGCAGAACCGATAGCCACTTTCTTAATAAAATTACGTCTCTTTTCCATTACTATTATAATGATTTAATCTTGATATTTCTAAATGATACAACACCGCCATGTTCCTGAAGCAGGATATGGCCTTTTTCCACCATTCCAAATGCAGGTGAGGTTTTGTCAAATTTACTACGGGAAACAGCCTCGGTATAATCCTTACTTCCCCGCTCATATTCTAGAATTTTTACCCCATTCAGCCAGTGTTCAACATTTTTTCCTTGAGCCACAACCCGCATGGTATTCCATTGTCCTGGATCATTCACTCTTTTTTTTGATTTCATTGGAGGTAATACATCATAAAACGACCCGGTAAGGTGGTTGTCTTTGTTATTATCTTCCGCCAGTTTATCATCCAGTATCTGATACTCCATACCCAGGTTTCCTCCCTTCTCATATTTGGTAAAAAAATATTTCACTCCACTATTACATTCTGGTTCGATATTGTAATCTATGGATAAATCGAAATCTGAAAATTCGCTTTTGGTAATAATATCTCCTCCTTTACCACTTTTTACGGCAGTAAGCAAGCCATTTTTGATCTCCCAACCATTTGGGACAGACTTGCCGCCAGTTGTTGTCCATCCCTTTGAGCTTACTCCGTCAAATAAGAGCACCCAACCATTCTTTTTTTCTTTGGAAGTGAGCTTATTAATTGTTTGGGAAATCGAAGAAGAAGTCATAAAAACTCCTGATAAGAGAAAACAAATAAGAAATTTCATATAGTGCATATTATATATTTAGATTTTAATAACCAAGGTTTTGTTTAATCTTTTCCGGGTTAGATTGAATTACCTGAAGAGGGATTGGAAATAATAGCATGTTATCATTCCATGATCCCAGAGGAAAGCCGTTTTGTTCCAGTTGTTCTGCGGACATAACGACCTTAGCGCGCTCTGTTCTGACCAAGTCAAACCATCTGTGATTTTCAAAAGCAAGTTCTACCCTACGCTCTTTTTCAATAGCCAATGAAAAAGCGGAAGCAGAGCTGAAGGGTAAATAATCAGGTAGAATTGTTGCACCACCACCCGTGCTGTTACGAGCTCTCTGCCGAATCTTGTTTAGATAGCTCAAAGCAACATCGAATTGCTTGTTTTGACGTACCAGGGCTTCTGCATATAATAAATAAATGTCAGCCAGCCTTAATTCAATCCAGTTATTGTCATTGTCGGAAAAACTGAATGAAACATCATAATATTTTCTTACATATTTCTCTGTAATTAGTTTGTTTCCTGGAACAGTAACATAGCTATCACTCATTGACAAAGCTTTTCTCGGATCTGAAGTTTCGTAGGCTTTGGACATATCCGGCGTTGGAGAATTAAATCCACCCTTATCACCTACTAAAACCACTTCCCTGTTTGAAAATCGCGGAGCAAAATCATTATTCCACGGACTTCCAGTACCAGTTCCACCTTTTTTATATTGCACTTCAAATAACGACTCGCTGCTATTCTTCTTGCTAACGTCAAATAAAGCTTTATAGTCAGAGACTAATGAATATTGCCCCATTCCGATTACTTCCAATGCTTTAGCTTCAGCAAGTGCATAATGTGAAGCACCTTTTTTCAAAGGATAACCTGCCATTGTCATATATACTTTTGAAAGCAGTCCTTTAGCACCACCCACTGTTACACGGCCCTTATCAGCAGCAACATGAACAGCAGGCAGATTAGCTTCAGCAAATTTCAAATCTTCAACAATAAAATCATAGATCTCCTGTGTAGGTGCGCGACCTAACTCGTAAGCATCTTTAACACTTAACTGGCGATCTACTTTAGGAATATCCCCAAAAGTACGCACCAGCCAAAAATAGGTTAAGGCCCTTAAAAATCTAGCTTCTGCTTTGTATTGGCTCTGAAGTTTTTTGTCAGAAAATGGAACAGCATCAATTTTATCTATTACGATGTTGGATCTTAAAATAGTATTATAACTATTATTCCAGAGATTAAGCACAAAAGAGTTGTCAGACAAAAGAACATCTTTGAAATTATCAATAGAGGTCATGTCTTTTGAATTACCAGGCACCCATGAAAAAGTAGTATTGTCTGATCTGATCTCTCCAACATATATAAAAGACTGATTATATAAATTACGTAATGATCCATAAGGGGACATTACAGCTTGATTCATGTCTTTTTCAGTTTGGTAAAAGTTTCCGGCATTCATGTCGGAAATCGGCTGCAGATCAATAAAATCTTTTTTACAGGAGAAAGATATAAGTGTGACCAGGAGTATAATTAATGATTTCTTCATCAGGATATATTTTGTTTTTTCGTTGTTATATAATGTTTACAAAGCTACTCAAGAGGCTTCGCGGTTTTTAAAGGTTATAAGCTTTTTAAGCCTATCAGTTGCAAGCAGGCTAATGAATATTTCATATTTTTTAAAAAAATGCTGATTAGAAACTTACATTAAGACCGGCAATGACGGTTCTGGCAGAAGGATATCCAAGGTAATCACCACCACGGGATAATCCCGACCCTTCACTGCTTGTCTCAGGGTCATAACCAGAATATTTTGTAAACGTATAGAGGTTCTGCCCAGTCAAGTATGCCCTGAAGGATTTCATTTTAAGCTTTTGCGCAATCTTATTGTCAAATGTATAACCAAGAGACACATTCCTTACCCGCAGGTAAGATCCATCTTCAACCCAATAGCTTGAAGGTTCCTTTTGCAGACCTTTAGGATCACGATTTGCCCTTAAAATAGTTCCATCTCCTGGATCTGCTTCAGATCGCCAGCGGTTATTTAGTTTATCAAGGCCATTACGGTCTCCATGATAGATACCAACCATACGGTTAAAGAAACTAAAGAGTTTAGCACCTTCAGAACCAGTTAGCTGTACATTCAGATCAAACTTGTTATAAGAAAAATCATTATTCATTCCATATATAAATTTTGGCTGATTATTTCCAAGAAAAGTTTTATCCTTGGCATTGATTACCCCATCCTGATTGATATCTACATATCTTGGATCACCTGGAAAGTCATTGGCAAGATGAGGGGAGGCATTCAGCTCAGCCTGGTTTTTAAATACTCCATCGTACTTATATCCATAAAAAGTAGCAACAGGCATCCCGATGGTAGTTATAAACGTATTTCCGGCATTAGGAGCGCCGGCAAAAATTGGCCGCTTATCTGGGCCCAAAGCCAATACTTTATTCTTATTAAAAGATATGTTAAAATCTGTTGACCACTTAAAATTCTCTATAAGATTTCGCGTTTTCATCAAAAATTCCATCCCTTTATTTTCAACCTGTCCAATATTTTGGAGCTGAGAGGTATAACCGGTAAGCGTAGGGACCGGAACATTCAGTAACAGATCGACTGATCTGCTATTATAAAAATCGCCCTCTAACCGGATTCTGTCATTCAGTATACCGAGATCAAATCCTAAGTTCCATTGCCTGGTAGTTTCCCAACCCAAATCAGGATTTGGATAGTTTATCGGATTCACAGAGTTTACCAGACTATTATTTAATACATAATAGCTTGAACTTGTACGTGCTATCGCATCATAATTTCCGATCCTGTTGTTTCCCACCAGACCCCAGCTTGCTCTAAGTTTTAGATCGTTTATTTTTTCAATGTTCTTCATGAAACCTTCCCTGTCCACACGCCATCCCACTGAGAATGAAGGGAATGTTCCCCATTTGTTGTTCATCCCAAATTTAGAAGAGCCATCAGTTCTGATATTAGCAGTTATTAGGTATTTATTATCAAAAGAATAATTAACCCTGCCCAAGTAGGATATTAAAGAATTCATGAATTCGAAATTGCTACCACCTACAACCTGTCCGGCATTTACTGTTTGAACAACATCATTTGGAAAGTTTTGAGCATTTACCCTAGCATATTCACCGAATGATTTCTGAATGGTATAGCCCGTTAATACATTCAAAGCCTGCTTTTCTGAAAACGTAGTATTATAGTTAAGTGTTTGTTCAACGAGCCAATCTTTATCAAAAAATGTTTCATTTCGGGCATCAGCAGTTTTAGGTGCCCTGGAACCATCGGTATCAACAAAAGACGGGCGGAAAAACTTAAGTCGACGGTTATCCATCGTACCGTTCAGGCTTAATTTATATTTTAGTCCTTTGATAATCCCGTATTCGGCATAAGTTGAAGCGATAATTCCATTTTTGTTTGTATAATTTGTGACATTTTCAGCAATCCCTAATGGGCTTGCAACGTCACCTGCCCATATTTCCTGATTACGAACCTGTGATCCGTAGGTGCCATCTGAATTCTTTATTGGATATATTGGGGGAAGATATATCGCGTAAGAAAGGGGGCTATCCTTCCCGTTATCCAGACTATTATTATCGGAATAATAACCGCTGATATTAAAACCAACTTCCAGATTTTTATTTATGCTCGAAGTAAGGCTGCTTCTTAAATTGTACCGTTTATAATCACTTTTAATCTCAATTCCGTCCTGATTGGTATAACTTCCGGAAATCGAGTATTTTGTTTTTTCTACTCCACCCATTACTGACATTTCATGTCTCTGCATCATCGCATTTCTGAAAATTTGATCCTGCCAGTCTACCTCTCCAAAGTTTTTCGGATCATTAAAAATATCAGGAATAATGTAGAAGCTGGAATTTGAATATTTCTGGCGCATTGAGTTAGGATCCGTAATTTTATGAACAGGATCACCGGCCATAGGAGCTCTGTCGAGCCATGCCTGATTGTGACCATCCTTGAAAAACTCCAGATACTCCTGACTGTTCATTACGTCAATTTTCTTTGCAACTTGCTGAAGCCCGAAATAGGTATTGTACGCAACAGTGGGTGTTCCTAAGCTTCCTTTCTTTGTGGTAACAATAATAACACCGTTAGATCCCCGTGAACCATAAATAGCTGTTGAAGAAGCATCTTTCAATACCTGAATGCTTTCAATATCAGAAGGATTAACCAATGAAAAGGCGCTTCCTTCCATAGGATAGCCATCAATAACATATAAAGGTGCCATCCCAGCTGTTATGGAACCTGTACCTCTGACCCTGATAGACAATCCCTCATTACCCGGAGCGCCATTGGTTTGCTGAACCTGTACGCCAGCCATCTGACCAACCAACGCTTCTGCATACGAAACAGCAACCTTATTCTTTAACTTATCCGCTGAGATAGATGAAATAGCACCGGTTAGATCTCCTTTTCTTTGAGTGCCATAACCTACTACTATAACTTCATTTAAGGACGTTGATTCTCCTTTAAGTTGAATATTAACACTATTACGCCCGTTAATCAGAACTTCCTGTGTGGTAAAACCTATATAAGTAAATATCAGGATAGTGCTGTTATCCGGAACGCTAATTGTATACTTCCCATTCAGATCTGTAGTAACTCCAACCGTGGTTCCTTTAACTTTGATACTCACACCCGGCAGTGTTTCACCTTTAGAATCAGTTACCTGCCCACTGATCGGGGTTTCAGCCATATCAAAAAATTTCCGGCTGTTTACTGGAAAAGCTGACAAAAACTGTAGGCTGGTTAACAATAAGGCAATAGAAACAAAGCTTATCCGTATCACTTGTTTAAAAACCATTTTTCTGCTAACATTTTCTAAGATATCAGCCATCCGGGCATCCCCAGGTGTATTAATTGTAAAATATTTCATAGTTCTCCTATCGCTTTGTTATATGTATTGCTTAATCGATTTTTACTCTGTAAAATTTAGCCGCTTCCATTTAAGTAAAAAGATTCCTTTTTACTCATTCTATTAATTATGAATACAATTGGAGCAAAATAGCATTGACTGTAACCGGCCTTTCAAATTGTAAAAAATTAATTCGAGGCAAAATGTACAGACAATTTCATCTGTTACAGACAAACAGGTTAAATTAAAGAGCGAGAACGTTATCGAAAATATTAAAAGTGGCTCACGGTAATATATTCGGCATAAATTACAGTTAGTTAGGATTATTTTTTCACAAATTTCTGAACGCGTTTGTTTAGTATTTCGGCTACAATAATTTCCCCTGCCGGAGTTACGATAATGCCATGTGGCAAACCAAACTGTCCACCGGCTTTTCCGGAAGCGCCGTATCTTCCCATAATGTTACCGCTTAAATCCATCTTTAAAATTTGATCTGCTACACCGTCGGTGAGAAATATTTCCTGTTCTTGCGTGACATATAAGCCATAAGGACTGCCCACATGCGTCCATATTTTTAGGAGATTGCCTTCCTGATCAAATATTTGAATACGTTTATTTTCTCGATCGGCAACATATAGTAACCCCTGGGCATCGGTTACAATAGCATGCACAATATTAAACTGACCTTCACCGGTTCCTTTACTGCCCCAGGCTTTCAGAAATTGACCATCTTTATTGAGCTTGACCACCCGCGAATTTCCATAACCATCGGTGATAAAGATATCTCCGTTACGGCCAAAACCGATATCCGAGGGTTTGTTGAATAACACTATTTTACCCGTATCATCCCATTCGCCGGGGGTGTCAGCTTTTCCTAATACCATTTGCACTTTCCCTTTTGAATTTAACTTCAGTACCAGATGGGAAGCAACATCCGTCAGCCAGATATTGTCCTGGGAGTCAATTCGTATGCCATGTGAGGTTTTAATTAAGCCTTCAGCAAGATAACGGACGAATTTACCTTTCTTATCAAATTCAATGAGCGGGTGGAGTCCACGGTTGAACACAAAGGTATGTCCCTTACTGTTTTGAGCGACGCCGCTCACTGCACCGAAATTTAAATCTGCAGACTGCTTTAAAAATTTACGAGCAGGTTGTAATGACCATTCGGCAACATCCTTTTGCTGAGCTGAAGCCAATCCGAAAGGCATGAATAACAAAATAAAGATGCTAGTTTTTAGGTTCATAAAGTTGCACGTCTTATCCTGTTAAGGGAAAAAATGTTTAATTCAATTAAAACCGCACAGTGATGGTGCAGGATGTTAGTATATTGTATCATGTAATCATTTGGATATAAACGGCGCAAAAATCTTCTAACCTGCTAACCCGCAAATCCAGGATCTGACCTTTAGATGTAATGTTGCACTCCCCCTGCGATCGCAATATTTTGAAACTGTTAACTGATTTGCCATCGAGCCGGACTTTAACCTTTATATCATGAACCGGTATAAGCTCGCGAACAGGGCGAACGGGTCCGGATGTAGTATTTACAAGAGAAAGTATATATTGCCCAGGTTTAATCAAAGACTTCGTGAATCCGATGTGTACACTTGAAGGAGCCGTACTTTCTATAGGAATGGAGCTTCCTGCCAAATGCCTGATACCCCGTAATAGAAGATTTCTCGGATCAGGATGACCCATTTCGTAGCTTAATACATCTGGCTGATTTGCAAAATATAAAACTTTTCCTTTACCAAAATTATGCTGGACAATCGTAGGAAATTCAGTAGAAAATTTTTCTACCCAGGCTTTGTCGGGCGGTTGGTTGATAATTGTCGGCACCCATGTGCAAATTACTTCAGCATCCCCCGTGGGTTTACATAGTGCTGTATAGCCTGCATTAAACAGCAATTCTGTATTAACACTGTCTGCTTCAACAATTGGATGTCTCTTATTAAGTATGTATTGATAATTATCTTTACGTGTATTTACTTTCTTGCCGGCATAATGTACCCCAAACACTTCGGAGAGGCCAAAATCATGACGTTGTTTGCCATTGGTATCGTAAAGGCTGGTAGCATAAGTAGCCATCAGATTCCCTCCATCGCGAACATAGTCAGTTAACAACTGCACTTCTTTATCAGACATACACCTGACATTAGGTAGAATAACCAGGTTGTATTTTTCTAAGGTTTTTTTACTCATCTGCTCACCCAGAATAAAGTCATGCGGAATGTGGTTTTCCATCATAACAGTTTCTACTCCCCTGATTTCAGATCCGAACCGGTCGCCTTCTTCCAGTTTTTCCCGATAGGATAGGCGTGTGGCGTTCGAATAATAAATGCCCACATTAGCTACCGGTATATGCTGCTCCAGAAGCTTTTCATTGACTTTAACAAAATTATAGGCATCGGACTCGTTATAAGCATTCCGGTTGTCGTGTGTTAGTGTTGGAACATTCGAAAAATAGCAGTTCCAAAACCTTCCGCCAGCAGATAAAATTTCCCATAACCAAATCTTCAGGTCTACTGGTGGATCAATTACAAGCCGATGAGTTGTGCCGTTGCCCCCATACATTACAACAGCTTCCCTGTCAGGCACCATGGATTTCAAAAATTTAATAATGGTATTACCATAATTCAAATCTTCATAATGAATGTTGTCACCTTGACCATTTTCAGTCAGGAAGGCCACACTTACTAAAATATCAAAATGCCGGCGGGCACTCTCGAGGTCTACACCAGAATCGATTCGTTGGCCTACCCCATACATACTAAATACTTCTGCTGTATAAACCTTATCCTCTCCGAAAGTTTTAACAGTTTTTTTTATACGATCCATATACTGATCTGCAGCCTGCGCTTTCCAGATCATATACAGAGCAAGTTCCGTTTCAGATGCTGATTGGAGAAGCAGCAGATCTTTTCCAACCGCTGTTCGGTAGGATGCCTGACAGCCTGGACAATAGCAGATACCATTAAAGCCGGGTGCGTTGTGCCAAATTCCATCAACCGCATAATTTTGCATTACATAGTGTACAAAATCATTCGCATATTGATTGCGATATTTCCCCGAGTAGCAAGATTCATATAATACCGGCTTCGTATAGTTGGTCTTTACCGGATTTTGGTTGACATCCTTCTTAAACCAATCAGGGAATTTCAAATATATATGCTCTTCTACACCCCGAAAATCTATTCTTGCAATAACTTTTATTCCGGCGTTTTTGCAAGCCGTAGTAATTTCTTTAAGAATATCCCTTTCGCCCATAAAGAGATTGATATTAGCTGCTGGTAATGGATTTTGAAAAAAGTCTACAATGCCTCCTGCATTAACGCAGAGGACATTGCATCCATCCTTTATTAAATATTGAACTACAGCGTTTGCATCATAATCTTTTGCATCGATTTCCCGTAGCACTGTATGCATGATCCTCAACGGTTTCTTATACCAGTAAAATTCATTATCAGCCTGGATATTTCCCATGGCGGGCCAGCTTAGAAGCGGTGATAGCAAAACACCCCCGGCTATCCTGCTGCTGGTATGAATGAAATTTCGTCGGTTTGATTTATACCCGCCAAAAGAATCATGCTCTGGTTGTATCGTCATAACTTAATAACCTATTTCAAAGTTTATGGCTTATTTTACTGACAGTGTTTGCCTTAAAAGTATAAGCACCTGTTCTCCCATTTCTTTTGTACCCAATATTTTCTTCGAGTCCGTTGTTTCAGTAGCAATATCAGCGGTACGAAATCCGAGTTTCAAAACCTGACGAACTGCATCAGTAAGACCGATGGCTTCTTCTTTCAATCCAAAGCTGATGTCCAGCATTAATGCGACTGAAAGGATGGATGCCAATGGGTTAGCTTTATTTTGACCGGCGATGTCATGCGCGGAACCATGGATTGGTTCAAAAAAACCAGTTCCATCGCCAATTGAGGCCGAGGCGAGCATACCCATAGACCCGGCAATTTGAGAAGCTTCGTCTGTTAGGATATCGCCAAATATATTTGTGGTCAGAACTACATCAAATTGCCTGGGATTTTTAATTAACTGCATAGCAGCGGTATCGGCGAACATATGTACGGTCTGAACATCGGGGTACTCTTTAGCAATATCCTGCACAACTTCCCTCCACAACCGGGAACTTTCCAAAACATTGGCTTTATCTATCGAGCACACTTTTTTATTCCTCGTTCTGGCGGCTTCAAAAGCTTTGACAGCTATACGTTCTACTTCGTATCGGTGATAGATCATAAGATCTGATGCTGTATCACGGTCCTCACTACGTTTTTTCTCGCCAAAATAAGCATCGCCGTTAAGTTCACGGAAGAAGAGAATATCCGTTCCCTTTAAAACTTCCGGCTTTATACTTGAAGCATCGAGCAACTCGTCAAATAATACAACGGGACGCAGGTTAGCATATAAACCTAATTCCTTACGTATTTTTAACAATCCATCTTCGGGCCTTACTTTTAAAGTGGGGTCATTATCATATTTAGCATGCCCAACGGCACCAAATAAAATAGCATCGCTCCCTCTGGCTTTGGTCAATGTTTCCTCCGGCAATGGATTACCAGTTGCTTCGATGGCGGCATGGCCCATTATCCCATCCTCAAAAGTAAACTCATGTTCATGATCTGCCGCGATCTGCTCTAACACAGCCTTTCCCCAAGTAGTCACTTCCGGCCCTATACCATCTCCGGGTATAATAAGAATGTGCTTTTTTATAGCCATGTTATATCGTATTAAGCGTTAATTAAAATGTATTTCTATTGCATTGCAAGCGAAACCGCAGGTTTAGGATCTGTTTCTTCTATAAAATCCAGATCTTTCCCAAAGGTTTCATCCATTTTCCACAATCCGAATAATGCTATGGTAATTGTAAGTAATCCTAACAGGCTAGCCCCGACTAAAATGCCAAACTGATCTTTAAAAATAAGGAAGATGGGGGTCATGATCACCATGCTGCCCCGTACAAAATTTGGCACTGTGGTAGCAACAGTCGCTCGAAGGTTCGTACCAAACTGCTCAGCTGCTATAGTAACAAACAAAGCCCAATAACCTGCAGCGAAACCAAGGAAAACACAAATTACATAAAACATTGAGGCAGTTTTCAACGGTATAAATAAGTAAATCACCACGAAGAGACCCACCAATAAAATAAATAACCTTACTACCTTTTTCCGGCTGTTAAAATACTGGCTCAACAATCCACTGGATATATCCCCTATTGTCAAACCCACATATTCCCACATCACTGCCTTACCGGCCACAATAGCAACATCCAGGTTAAGTGCTTTACCAAATTCGGGAGAGAATGTCATCAAAATGCCCGCAACAAACCAAACAGGTATGCCAATGAGAATACACCGTAAATATTTAAAGAACTGTTTATTGCTTGCAAATAATTGAAAGAAATTTCCTCTTGAAGATGTTTTTTCTTTCGTTTTAGTGAAAATGCCAGACTCGAATACTTTAACGCGCATCAATAATAACAATAGGCCTAAACCACCTCCAATAAAATAAGCAATCCTCCATTCAAAATGTTCTGCAATAAAATAGGCCAGCACAGCCCCTAGCATTCCGACTCCTGCAACCAACGATGTTCCATACCCCCGAATCTCTTTCGGCAGTATTTCAGCAACCAGGGTAATACCCACGCCGAGTTCACCAGCCAAACCGATGCCGGCAATAAATCGGAGGATGGCATATTGATCTACGGTGGTAACGAAACCATTTGCGACGTTCGCCAGGGAATAAATTACAATTGAAGCAAATAGTACAGTAATCCTGCCCCTTTTATCCCCTAATATCCCCCATAAAATACCGCCAATCAGCAAACCCGCCATTTGCATATTGATCAGATAGACCCCTTGATTCAAAAGCTCCGCATCCGGGACTCCGAGAGATTTAAGACTATCAATCCTGACAATACTAAATAAAAGAAGGTCATAAATATCTACAAAATAACCCAGAGCCGCTACAATTACAGGGATTTGAAGAAGTTGCCTTAAAGTTGAAGGTTTAGTCATATTTAGATTATTTCAAAATGCCTGTTTATCGAGTCTGTTTACTTGATACCACCGAAGCACAAATACTTTATTTCCATAAAGTAATCCATGCCATATTTTGATCCTTCCCGTCCCATTCCTGATTCTTTAACCCCTCCAAATGGCGCTACTACCGTTGATATCAAACCTTCATTAATGCCAACCATGCCGCACTCAAGCGCTTCTGCGACACGCCAGCAGCGGTTAACATCTTTGCTGTAAAAATAAGAAGCAAGGCCATAATCAGTATCGTTAGCCATCTGAACTGCTTCTTCTTCAGTACTAAATCGAATGACAGGTGCAACGGGCCCAAAAACTTCTTCTTTTGCTATAATCATATCCTGCGTGGCATCTGCAAGTACGGTAGGCTGGTAAAACAGACCACTCATGTGCTTACCCCCCTGGACCAACCTTGCGCCTCTGGCAATGGCATCTTCCACATGATGCTTTACTTTGTTTAATCCTTTTTCATTGATCAATGGCCCGACTTGTATATCTTTATCCAGTCCATTACCCACCCTTAGGCCAGCTACCGCCCTGGAAAGCTTCTCAACAAACTCATCATAGATCCCATCTTGAGCAAAAAACCGATTTACACATACACAGGTCTGACCATTATTGCGAAATTTGGAAATCATAGCACCTTTTACCGCAGCATCTATATCTGCATCGTCGAAAACAATAAAAGGTGCGTTTCCACCCAATTCCAGTGACAGCTTCTTTAATGTAGACGCACATTGACTCATTAATTTCTTACCCACGGGAGTAGATCCGGTGAATGATAACTTGCGTATTTTTTTATTCTCACAGAGTTCTTTACCTACTTCGCTGCTTTCAGTAGTTGTTATTGTGTTATACACTCCTGGTGGAAAGCCGGCTTTTTCAGCCAGGTAAGCAATAGCCAAACCTGTCAGTGGCGCCTCGGCCGGCGGTTTTACGATTACCGGGCTACCTGCTGCCAGAGCAGGACCCACTTTCCGGGTAATCATTGCAAGTGGGAAATTCCAGGGAGTAATAGCAGCTACAACGCCAATGGATTGTTTGATTACAATCAATCTCTTGTCATTTGTTTGCGCAGGAATAACATCACCGTAAACTCGTTTAGCTTCTTCAGCAAACCATTCAATAAATGAAACACCATAATCTACTTCTCCCAATGTTTCTGTTAATACTTTCCCGCACTCCATGGTCATCAATTCTGCCAGTTCTTCCTTATGCTCGAGAATAAGTGTTAACCAATTCTTCATTAAAGAAGACCGCTCTTTGGCCGTCAAATCTCTATATGAAGGCCAGGCATCATTGGCAGCATCGATAGCCTTACGTACATCCAGGATATTCATATCAGTGACAGAAGCGATCAATTCACCTGTTGCCGGGTTCTTAACATCAAAGGTTTTCCCGCTGGCGGCATTTACCCACTGCCCATTTACATATGATTGTGTTCTGATAAGAGAATTTTTCTGCATTTGATGTTATTAATGTATATCAAAAATAAATGTCAGGTTCGCTGTTATTATGCCGGATGTTGATGGATAAAAATCTTTTAGGTCTGGCAGATGTACTTAGACAAATCAAGTCTCAAAAGGTTATTATTTGCCGAATAGCTTCGCCTTTTGCTAATCTTTCGAAGCCCAGGTTTATGTCGTTTAAAGTTAGTTTGTGGGTCATAAGTTTGTCTACCGGCAACCTCCCGGATTGATACAATGCAATATATGCAGGGATATCACGGGAAGGAATGCAACTACCCAGATAAGAACCTTGTAATGTTCTTTCTTCTGCTACCAATTTTACCGGGACTAGCTGCATCGTTTTACTCGGATGGGGCAAACCGGCTGTTATAGTTTTGCCACCCCTTGCTGTGGCATTATAAGTGAATTCAAGTGCCTGGACCACTCCGGCAAACTCCAAACCTATATCCACTCCGCCATTTGTTATATCTCTTATTTTTTCCAGTGCGTTTTCATCAGACAAATTAATTGCTTCGTGCGCTCCAAGTTCCATAGCTTTTGCCAGTTTTTGGTTGTTGATGTCAGCTACGATAATTTTACTGGCTCCGCCTGCAATGGCTCCCAATAGGGCGGAGAATCCAACACCTCCCAATCCGGTGATCAGTACCGTTTGACCCAACATTAATTTAGCGGTGTTGATAACCGCTCCGACTCCCGTCATGACAGCACATCCAAATAAAGCCGCAATATCATAAGGCAATTCAGGTGTGATACGTACTACAGATTTCCGGGATACGACCGCATATTCTGCAAATCCCGAAACACCCATATGATGATGTATTTCGTGCTGCTTATTGTTCTGTATCCTGATTCCGCCACCCAGTAATACTCCTTTATTATTTGCTGCAACACCATTTTCACAAAGAGCCGGACGTGCCGTCATACAAGGCATGCAATGGCCGCAGATTGGCACAAAAGAAAATACAACATGATCTCCTATTAAGAGGTCGGTCACCCCTGGTCCCAACTCAACCACTTCTCCCGCTGCTTCGTGGCCTAGTACCATCGGAACTTGCCGTGGCCGGTTTCCATCAATCACGGAAAGGTCAGAATGACAAAGCCCTGCAGCATGGATTTTAACAAGGATCTCACCTGCCTGCGGATTTTTCAGTTCTACATCTTCAATCAAAAGAGGATTGCTTTCATGATAAGGTCGCTCTAAGCCCATTTGATATAACACTGCAGCTCTGATTTTCATAGTTTTTAATTATTTACTTTCATTTAGAAATTCCTGAATGTTATGTCCAATTTTTTCGATAAGCAAGGTTCGCGCTTCAATACTTGCCCAGGTAATGTGTGGAGTTAGAACCAGCTTTTCGCTATTTATAACATGCAATAATGGATTCTGGAAATCAATTGGTTCTTTTTCGAAAACATCAATACCTGCTCCTGCAATCAAATTTTCATTTAAAGCACGTGCCAGGTCTGCTTCATTTACAATACCACCTCTTCCCGTATTGATAAGGATACTTGATTTTTTCATGCTTCGCAGGCAGTCGTAGTTAATGAGGTTAGCAGTATATTCATTCAAAGGTGCATGAATGGACACAATATCTGAAGTAGTTAACAACTCATCCAGCTCAAGTCGTTTATACGTATCAGTAATAGTTTGACCCGATGCTGAATAATACACTACTTCGGCCCCAAAGGCATCGGCTATTTTTGCGACCTGCCTGCCAATATTTCCTAATCCAATGATGCCAAACTTCTTGCCGCTTAACTCCCAAAATGATTTTCCAAAGTGTGTGAATATCTCGCTCTTCGAATAACTTCCTTGTTTTACATATTCATCATAGTAAGGAATATTTGTCAAAAGGTGCAGCAATATCGAGAAGGTACACTGAGCCACACTCCTTGACGAGTAATCTATTGCATTTTTTACTGGGATACCATGATCCCCGGCAGCAACTTTATCAATGTTATTAGTGCCGGTTGCCGCAACGCAAATCAGCTTCAGTTTATTAGCCTGGTCAATGATGATTTTATCTAAAACTACTTTATTGGTAATAACTACATCAGCATCTCTTACCCGCTCCAGGGTTTGCCCGGGGCTGGTTGTTTCATAATAAGTCACTTCACCAAATTGATCTAACAGATGCATGTTGGGAACCTTTCCAATCGTCTTAATATCAAGGAAAACCAATTTCATTCTAGATCAGATATATTAAAATATTTGCGGGATTTAACCACCTGGCAGCTTATTTACTACCCTTGTTTTGCCAATTTGATTATTATTTTGTTACGCGTCCTATGCCAAACTGATTACCAGCTTTTGCAGCTTTATTCCCAGAGAAATTAATTTCAACCATTTTCTCGCTGGCTACACTATTGTTGAATTCATCCTGTAACGTTAGTATGGGTTTACGAGTTTTAACATCAATTACCTCACCGCTTGATGGATAGGCGTATTTTCCATCCATGCTGAAAGTAACCCATCCTGGCATATCCTGTAAAGGAATTGTGGTGAGTTGCTGGAATGGTTTTACTGCACTAAAAACATGCATTCGCATATTATATCCATCGCTCACCCATACTTCTTTTTCATCGGGAGTCAGGCCGATACCGTGGCTGGGGTTGCCGTGTCTTCTTACCGGACCCATATTCCAACCTTCCACAGTTATACGGGCAATCTTTTTTCCGCTATTGAGGTCTCCAACTTCAAAGCCAAGCAGGCTATCTACATTAACAAAAGTCAAAGTTTCTTTACCATTGATGGTAAAGGGACGAATGCCATTACCAAAAGGACCCACCCTTTTAATGATGGTATGTGTTTTTGTATCTGTTATGTGTAAATATGGCGATGCTATATCTGCGAGATAGGCATGATCTCCAGATAAGCCATAGAGGGTATTATGTGCCCGGCGAAGCACTTCGATCTTTTTAATGATATTCCCAGATTCGCAATCGATCACATTCCAAAAAGTTTTCTCCAGAGAAGGCAGATACATAGTTTTGCCATCCGGTGAAATCGACATTCGGTCACACCCCCCTTCAAAAGTTTTTTCCCATATTACTTTCTCCGTAGTCAAATCTATACGTTGGAGTGATTCGAGGGTACTTACATAAATGCTATTGAGAGGCACACTTACTGCAATGCCTTTAACATTCGACGGTAACCCATCTTTGCGAAGCCCTTGAGTGCTAATGCGTTTTACAAAACGATGATCGTTATCTATATCAAATACAAGAATGCCATGACCTCCATATCCAAGGTAATTTCGAATTCCTGGAACCGCCACATACAGATATCTGCCTGATGCCGGTGACTTAGCTTCTATTGCAGGGAGATGTTTAGTAGATGGAGTCCATGCTGTTGTCAATACTATAAACAAACCGCATAACATTAATATAAAAGTGTTGGTTTTTGCTTTCATGATATAATTTGTTTTTATGTTAAAATGGTGTATAAGTAAGAATAGTTCTTGAGAATCTAAGAGCGTATTTCATGCATGCCCCAATCATGTAATGTGAGTTATATGAAAGAGTGTTATGTAAAACAATCCGCATTATTAATCATATCCTGGATTTTGCGGAAATATGGTTTTATTATTTATTAATTGTACCTGACTTAAGGGTAGGGGGAAAACAGTCATGTAAGATTTCATTCCAAATGGTGCCATAACACTTAATGCCCGCTCGGTTCTTAATAAGTCGAACCATCTGTGTCCCTCGAAAGATAGCTCCAGCCTTCTCTCAAGATAAATTTTTTCCCGGGTATCAGATGGTGTCAAATTAGTATGCGCCGGCAAACCAGCCCTTTTGCGAATCTGGTTCAGAAACACGAGCGCTTCAACAGTTTTCGAATTCTCATTCAATGCCTCAGCATACATCAGTAATACATCAGCATAACGGATTACTTTCCAATTTGCCCTACTATCACATACGGCAAGTAACCTTACCATATATTTCTTTGTATAAGTCTGCACATCATTGGATGTTGGAATTAATGGGCGAAATACTCCTGTATTATCTGTAAAACCATCTGCTGCGGTAATATCCTTTCTAAGGTCGCCAGCAGGAAATAAAGCGAATAATGTTTTTGGAGGATTATTATTTCCATTTTGACCGCCAGTAACGCCGTAAAAAGCAGCCGTTGGGGGGTCTTTAGGACTAAAGTTGGTGGTGAAGCAATTCCCTTCTCCTAACCCCTGTTCGTATTCAATGTCAAATATATATTCGCTGTGGTGCTCATCTTTTGTATAGTCAAACAGGTCTATATATTTTGGTAAAAGCCCGTACCCCATGGTAGTAACTTCCTTCAATTTAGCTTCAGCCTTTACAAAATCCTTGGTTGTTAGATATACTTTACCAAGCAATGACATTGCAGCACCCTTGGTAGCTCTTCCAACCTCTGATCCCGAATATTTCACAGGCAATTTAGTTTCTGCAAACAATAGATCTTTTATGATTACCTCACTATAAATCTTGGCAACCTTTTCCCTGCCTGACTTATATGATTCTTCTATAGATAAAAGCGTGGTAACCATAGGAACATCGCCATAAATCCTTACCAAATCTAAATATGCAAGAGCCCGAAGAAATTTGGCTTCAGCAATGTAGAGATCTTTGTCTTTAACAACAGCAGGGTCTGCAACAGCAATTTTAGCTATCAGGGTATTGGCACGATTGATTATATTATAGTAATTTAACCAGGTACTTCGTATCACACCATCATCATTGTTAATAGTAAAATTATCCATAGCTGCTGCGGTACCCTTAACAAGTTCGTCCCATGAATCATCACCACGCATGTCGCCAAATAACCACATATTCTGATATTGATTTTGATAAATACCGTATATACCAACTACAGCATCTTTAAAATCCTTATCTGTTTTATACAACGCATCAGTACTTACTGTGGAAATAGGACTTAATTCAATAAAGCTCTTTTTGCAAGCGGACAGTACCAGTAATGATATAATGGTTACTATACTAATTATCGTTTTCATGTTTTATCTTTTTAATGTTTTACTAAAATGATAGGTTAAATCCTAATACTATGCTTTTAGACATTGGGAAGTCATAGTTTGAATTTCCTGGAGTCAGGGGATTATTATTCCTGCTTACATCGGGATTAAAACCAACATAGTTTGTTATAAGAAAAGGATTGGTGGCACTTACATAAGCCCTGGCTGAACCGACTTTGACTTTACTGGTGAGTGCGTTCGGAAATAAATAACTGAATGTAATATTATTAATCCGAAGATAAGATGCATCATCCAGCCATAAAGTACTAAAATCACCCCTCCAATTACCTGTAGGAGTATCATTTGGCCTTGGAGCCCAACCATTACCGGGCTCTTGTTCTGATTTCCAGTAATTATTCATAATTGCCAGTTGTCTGAAACGACCCCGGTTATTGGACGACTGACCTCTCTCCAAAGCCAGAACGTCATTACCTTGTGTGCCCTGAAGGCTCACACTCAAAGCCAGATTTTTATAAGTAAGCCGATTGACCATACCATAATAAAAATCAGGATAAGGTGAACCCATGATTGTTTTATCGAAGCTGTTAATGATTCCATCCGGTTTACCATTTGGGCCGCTTACATCTTTAAACCTTACATCTCCAACCCTTGAACGATCACGGGCGCCCGGATTGAAAATTGGACCTTTGGCGAGCTCAGCCTGATTTTTAAAGATGCCATCAGCTAGCCAGCCAAAAAACATCCCTACAGGTTGGCCAATCATTGTAATATTACCTCCATTTATAATCGGATCACCAGAAGATCCCAGTCTGATAACCTCCCCGCGAATAGTAGAAAGATTCATATCCGTTGACCACTGAAACTTATTTTTTAAGTTTACTGTACTTACTACGAATTCCCAACCTGTATTTTTTACTTCTCCAATATTCTTCAGAGCAGTGCTAAAACCGAGTATCGCAGGAACATTTACATTTAACAACAAGTCATAATTTGTGGATTTGAAATGGTCTACCGTAAGAGAGATTCGGTTATTAAACATCTTGAGATCAACTCCTCCATTAAACGATTTTTGTTTTTCCCACGTTAAAGATGGATTAGCAAGCCTTCCCGGTGCATATCCACCAATTGCTGTTCCACCCAAAACATATTTTTCATAGTTAATGGTAGCATATTGATCGTAATTGCCAATATTGTTATTCCCGGTTTCACCATAACTTACTCTTAATTTTAAATCATCAAGAAAACGAAGCGTTTTAAAAAAACTTTCATCTGAAACACGCCATGCTAAAGCTGCCGAAGGGAAAATTCCATATTTATTTTCTGCACCGAAACGAGAAGATCCATCAGTCCGTAATGAGGCAGTAAGATAATACTTGTCGTTATAATTGTAGTTCATCCTGCCCAGATAAGAAACCAGAGACCATTGATACCTGTCTGAAGAGCCTGCTGTTATAATCCCACTAACAGCACTTAAAGTGGGTACAAGATTGTTTGGGAACTTGTCGCTGACTAAAAAATTGGATTCAAAGTTTTCTTTCTGACTTGTAAAACCAACTAAGCCTGACAGAGAATGATTATTGAAAGATTTGGCATAGTTTAATGTTGTTTCAGTAAGCCAGTTTACATTCATTGCTGCATTATCCGTCCCTATTGCAGGATTATTATTAAATGAAGGAAGCCTAGGCTTAAACCTCATTCCTTTAATGTCCGTCAGATTTACCCCCAATAAAACATTGAACTTGAGATCATTAAGAATTGAATATTCAGCATTGAGATTCCCCAGAAGACCGATTGCATTTTGTTTACCATTAACTTCCTTTGCAAGAGCCAGAGGATTTTGGGTCGAAACAACTGCATCAAGTCCGTCTCCAAAAGAAAAATATGAACCATCGTCATTACGCAATTTATAATACAGAGGGATTTGAATTGCATTATATATGATGTCTGATCCTCTTCCTCCATTGCTACCTATTTCATCTGCACCGGGCCCACCTATGTTAGTTTTCTGAGTATAAGATGGATTGAAATTCATTTTAATGAGCATTTTTGGAGAGACCTTTACATCTACATTGGCTCGGGATGAATATCTTTTGTAATTAGTATTAATGACGATTCCGTCCTGGTTAAGATATTCTCCACTTAAGGCGTATTTAACGTTTTCGGTGCCACCTCTCGCGGTTAATTGATATTGCTGCTGCGGAGCAGTCTGCAATACCTCACCCACATGATCCTGAAAATTCAATGTGGTACCCGGCATGGTGGTTGGCTGTCCTGCGAGAACTTGTAATACTGTGATAGGCACAGCCTGTTTCCACTTGAGCGGGTCACCTGAAACACTATTCCCTTCATCAAGATTCCGGTTACGGATCCCGTCATAATAATGCTGAGCTTGCTCCAGAGCGGTTTGATATACAGGTGTTTTCGATATCTCCTGCAATCCAAAATAAGTGTCAAAACTAATAGTCGCTTCTCCAGCCTTTCCTCTTTTTGTGTTAACAATTACCACCCCATTTGATCCACGGGATCCATAAATAGCTGTTGCGGAAGCATCTTTCAAAATGTCTATACTTTCGATATCGTTTGGATTAAGCATTTGCAAACTTGACATAGGTACTCCGTCTACAACATACAATGGGTCAGCAGAAGCCGAAATGCTTCCTACACCTCTGATTCTGATCTGAGGTGCTGCCCCTGGCTCACCTGAACTGGGCTTTACCTGAACCCCGGCTATCTTTCCCAAAAGCGCCTGATCAACGCGGGTTACTGCTAAGTCCTTGATTTCTGAACTACCAAGCGATCCAACTGAACCTGTTAAGTCCTTTCTTTTTTGGGTTCCATAACCTACAACAACCACTTCATCCAATGCCGTATCCGCT
>NZ_JBKJUM010000020.1:0-49018 GCF_046590655.1 Daejeonella sp. | reverse complement strand
AGTATGGAGTTAGTAGGTTTATCGCCGTCGAAAACTTTGAAAGGTGCGAGTTCTACAATTTCCCTGGCCTTTTTCCCTGCGGCCTTAAGCTCTGCTTCAACTTCCGATCTTTTTTTGCCATTCATAAGCGCCTCAGTTTGAGCAAAGAAATTGGAAAGCAGTAATTGGTGATGATTGCCGATTGGATTGTGACTTTGAGCAGGTGCGATAAAATCACATGGAATTAATTTAGTGCCCTGATGGATAAGCTGGTAGAATGCATGTTGTCCGTTGGTGCCCGGCTCACCCCAAATAACCGGCCCGGTTTGATAATCGATAGCGTCCCCATCGCGGTCGGTCGATTTACCATTACTTTCCATATCGCCCTGTTGAAAGTATGCTGCAAAGCGATGCATATATTGGTCGTAAGGCAAAATTGCCTGGCTTTGTGCGTTAAAAAAATTTGTGTACCAGATACCAAGCAGGGCAAGTGTTACGGGTATGTTTTCTTTGAAGTCGGTATTTCGGAAATGTTTATCCGTTTCATGTGCGCCTGCAAGCAGCTGCTTAAAGTTGTCGAATCCAATCGCGCAAGCAATACTCAATCCAATTGCGCTCCATAGAGAATACCTGCCGCCAACCCAGTCCCAGAACTCAAACATGTTTTCGGTGTCGATACCAAATTCAGATACACCCGCTTCATTGGTAGATATGGCGACAAAATGTTTAGCTACATATTGTTTTGAGCCGCCAATGTTCAGGAACCAATCGCGTGCCGAATAGGCGTTGGCCATCGTTTCCTGGGTAGTGAAGGTTTTGGAGGCGATCATGAAAAGGGTGGTTTCAGGATCAACTTTCTTTAGTGTTTCAGCAATGTGCGAACCATCCACATTAGAAACAAAATGCAGCTGCAGGTGATTACTGTAGGGCTTAAGAGCTTCCGTAACCATTACCGGCCCCAGATCTGAACCACCAATACCAATGTTCACAATATGTTCGATAGACTTCCCGCTATACCCTTTCCACTCACCGCTGATTACTTTCGCTGAAAATTTTTCCACTTTATCAAGAACGCGATGGATGTCGGCTAATACGTCTTTACCTTCCAGTAAAAAGCCGCTTCTTTCCGGATTTCTCAGGGCCGTATGCAACACCGCCCTGTCTTCCGTCTCATTTATCTTCTCACCAGAAAACATAGCCTCAATAGCTTCCTTCAAACCACTTTCCTGTGCCAGTTCGACAAGCAGTTTATGAGTTTCCTCATTTATGTGGTTCTTAGAGTAGTCAAGCAGTATATCACCAAAACCTATAGAAAATTTATCAAATCTGGCTTCATCACGAAAAAGATCTTGCAAATGGTGCTTTTTGATTTGATCGTAATGCAGAGCTAATGCTTTGAAGGCGTGCAAGGAGGTAAAATTTTGACGTGGAAGCATAGGTGGAGATGTTATTCTGGTTTAATTAATTGTAAAATTAGATTTATATGCATTAATTTGACTTTATCCTTACCAAAAAAGAATAAATAATGAAGAAATTATTAACCATTTTACTGATGGGCTGCTGCATTCCACTATTTGCGCAGACAAAAGCCGATGATGTGAAGTCTTTCACCTTGAAGAACGGTATGAAATTCCTCGTGCTTGAAGATAGTTCTATTCCTAATGCGAATATGTATTTATTTTACAAAGTCGGCTCCAGGAACGAATATCCTGGCATAACCGGTTTATCACACTTCTTCGAACATATGATGTTTAATGGCGCTAAGAAGTACGGGCCCAAGATGTTCGACCAGACAATGGAGTTTAATGGGGGGGCCAATAATGCATATACCACTCAAAACGTAACAGTTTATACTAACTGGTTTCCAGTAAGTGCGATGGAAACTATTTTTGATCTTGAAGGCGATCGTATCTCCAGTTTGAGCATCGACCCAAAAATGGTTGAAAGCG
The DNA here is from genome assembly GCF_046590655.1 of Daejeonella sp. Taxonomy (GTDB): domain Bacteria; phylum Bacteroidota; class Bacteroidia; order Sphingobacteriales; family Sphingobacteriaceae; genus Daejeonella. Next base: position 47,090 of record NZ_JBKJUM010000020.1, on the reverse strand, counting down.
AACGGGGAGTAGTTCTTTCAGAAAGAAGCACATCACTAGAAAATTCCCCCTGGAGCATGCTCGGCGATGCGGTAAATGCTACTGCATTTCAGGAACATCCATATCATTGGACAGTGATCGGATATGAAAGCGATATCAAAAACTGGACAAAGGAAGATCTTGAGAAATATTTCAAGACATATTATGCTCCAAATAATTGTGTAGTAGTTGTTTCTGGAAACGTCAAAGTTGATCAGGTTAAAGTGCTGGCTGAGAAATACCTTGCCAATATACCCAAAGGGCCAGATCCTCAACCCGTACACCTTATAGAACCCCCGCAAACAGGCGAACGCCGCGTGACTGTTCAGAAAGATGTACCGACTCCTTACATGATGATTGGATATCACACTCCTGAAGCAAAACATAAGGATTATTATGCGCTGAGTATCTTGAGCTCCATTCTAAGCAACGGAAATTCATCCCGCCTTTACTCAGCACTGGTAGATAAAAAACAATTGGCAACAACCGTATTCACTGATTTTAGCGAAAGTTTTGATCCAAATCTCTTCCTGTTTTATATGCAAAGTGCAAAGGATGTTAAGGATGCTGATCTTGAAAAAGCAGTATACGAAGAGATTGAAAAGGTTAAGAAGGATGGAATAACTGCGCAGGAATTGCAGAAGATCAAAAATCAGAAATTAATGGAGTTTTATTCCCAGCTGGAAACGATTAATGGTAAATCAAATAATATCGGGACTTATGAGGTATTTTTTGGTGATTACCGCAAAATGTTTGACGCGCCCGCAGAATACTCCAAAGTAACAGCGGACGATGTTAAACGCGTAGCAAATGAGTATTTCAAGAAATCCAATCGTACTGTAGGCATATTAAAAACTAACGTTGAGGATTAAAGCGATGAATAGAATTACGAACTATATACTTTCAACAATAGCGCTGATCATAACCGCTCTCCCGTCGAGCGCGCAAATTAAACAGGCTCCGTTTAAGGTTCCAGCTTACGAGAAGTTTACCTTATCGAATGGCTTGACAGTTTACCTGATGGAACAGCATGAAGTTCCGGTGATCAGCGTTTCAGCAATACTTCCTGCAGGTGCAATCTACGATGGATCTAGCTCCGGCCTTGCTTCACTCACTGCCTCCGGCCTTCAGTATGGCACGAAAAGTTACTCTAAAACTAAAATTGAAGAAGAACTGGATTTCATTGGCGCCAGTTTGAATACTTTTGCCAGCAAAGAATCAGCGGGTTTATCTTCTAAATTTGCTTCAAAAGATGCCGGTAAAGTTCTGCCTATTCTGAAAGAAGTCTTGATAGATCCGATTTTCGATAAGGATGAATTTGAGAAAGAGAGAAAAAGAGTCCTGACCAGCCTTGACCAGGCAAAGCAAAGCCCGCGAAATGTAATCGCCTCGTACTGGGATAAATTTGTTTATGGAGATCACGTATATGGTAATCCCTTAACAGGAAGTCCTGCAACGGTCGGTAAATTTACTGTTGAAGATCTTAAGAATTTCTATTCATCAAATTATTCGCCAAAAGGTGCGGCAATTGCTATAGCAGGCGATTTCAATAGCAAAGAAATGCGGACGCGCATTGAGTCTTTGTTTGGAGCCTGGAAAAATAACGGTACGGCACAAGCAAATCTCGCTGCGCAGAATGTTCCCGCAATTCCTTCAGCAAGAATATTGCTTGTAAATAAAGAAGATGCACGCGAAACAACTTTCCTAATCGGCGGCTTGGGTATCCGTAGGGATAACCCCGACTTTGTGGCTATTGATGTAGTAAACACGGTGTTTGGAGGTCGCTTTACTTCCTGGCTAAATGATGAGCTTCGTGTGAATTCTGGGCTGACTTACGGCGCGAATAGCCGCTTCACTCCGTTAAAGAACTCCGGGACTTTTGCTATTTCCACATTTACAGCTAATAAAACTACTGAAGCGACCATTGATAAAGCGCTACAGGTGCTGGACAGCCTTCACAAAAAAGGATTTAGTGATAAAACCCTTGCTTCCGCTAAGAATTATGTGAAAGGTCAATTCCCTCCACGATATGAGACAGCCGGACAGCTTGCCGGCTTATTAACTCAGATGTTCTGGTATGGATTTGATGAGTCCTTTATTAATAATTTCGAGAAAAATGTAGATGGGCTCACTGCCGCGAAGTCTAAGGAGATCATTAACAAATATTTCCCGAAAGATAAATTACAGTTTGTAGTAATCGGAAAATCAGAGGAAATTAAGAAGATTACTGAAAAGTATGGACCTGTGGTGACTAAGGAAATTAAGGCGGACGGGTTTTGAGATATAAGTTGTAGGTTGTAAGTTATAGGTTATAAGTTTGGTGGGCGTACTTGTTAATATTTAATTTTTTAGAATAAGGAAAACTCCTGCTATCAGCAAAAATGCTCCTGCTAGCCGCATCATATTGAATGAATGCTGAATAAATCCGAGGTAGCCGAAATGATCTAAAAAGAGAGCAAAAAGTATCTGCCCGGCTACGATCAGACCTGTTGTATTTGCTGCTCCGATACGCGGAGCGATAATAATTACCCCGCTTACATATAATGCACCAATTAGCCCACCAGTCCATTTATGCCAGGCGATACCGCTCAGATTCGACAGTCCATTCAGGCTTTCCCTTTGAAAAAATAAGATATATAGTAGAAGGGCAAAGCTTCCCACTAAAAAGGAAACCAATGCAGCGATGACAGGGTTTCCCACAACGATTCTCAGCTGAGCGTTCACACCGGCTTGTGTAGCTATGGCAAGTCCTGCTAAAATCGCGAGGATGTAATAGACGTAATTGTTCATACTTTCAGATTTAGGTCAAATGTAACCAAAGTCTGTCAGATGAAAATTCTGTCAGAGATGCAAATTTTTATATTTTTGCATCATGACCAAAGAAAACATTACGGATTTAAGAGACAGAATAACGTCTCTGAGGAGGCATCTTTGACATCGACAAGAAGCTAGATGATCTTAAGAACGAGCAGGACATAGCACTCCGGCCGGATTTCTGGGACGACCCAAAAGAGGCTGAGAAAGCCCTTCATTCTATAAATACCAAAAAGAAGTGGACCGATGAATTCCAGGGAGCTGAAACTTCTGTGGATGACGCAACAGTTATGCTCGATTTTTTCCAGTCGGGAGACGCTACAGAGGCCGATCTTAAAGAGCAATACGAACTCACTTTACAAAAGGTTGAAGATTTGGAGTTTAAAAATATGCTTAGCTCCGAAGAGGATCAGTTGAACGCTGTTATGCAAATTACAGCCGGTGCGGGCGGAACAGAAAGCTGCGACTGGGCGGCGATGCTTTTGCGCATGTATGTAATGTGGGGTGAAAAACATGGATTCAAGGTGAGCGAGCAGGATTATCAGGAGGGGGATGTTGCGGGTATAAAAACAGTGACAATTCAGCTCGAAGGAAATTTTGCATATGGCTACCTTAAAGGGGAGAATGGGGTACACCGCCTGGTGAGAATTTCACCTTTCGATTCTAATGCCAAACGACACACTTCATTCGCTTCGGTTTATGTTTATCCATTGGTCGATGATACGATAGAAATAGATGTAAACCCATCTGATATCGACTTTGAGACTTTTCGTTCGGGTGGAGCCGGCGGGCAAAACGTAAATAAGGTTGAAACTGCGGTAAGGTTATACCACAAACCTTCCGGTATTATTATCAAAAACCAGGAATCCCGATCTCAACTGCAGAACAAAGAAAATGCGATCCGTTTATTAAAATCGCAGCTCTACGAAGTGGAGATGCGTAAGCGCAGGGAGGCCTCTGCAAGTATCGAGGGAAACAAGAAAAAGATTGAGTGGGGATCCCAGATCCGAAACTATGTTCTTCACCCATATAAACTCGTAAAAGATCTCAGAACCAACCATGAAACATCAAATGCGCAGGCAGTTTTGGATGGTGATTTGGATGAGTTTTTAAAGTCCTATTTGATGGAATTTTAAGGAAGACCAAGGAGCAAGGAACAAAGTGTAAGGACCGAGCCGTGATATTAGGTACGTTTTGTCCTTGATCTTTGTTCTATGTTCCTTTGTCTATTTTGGTTCAGGGAACATCGCTAGTAACTCCTCAAGTTCCCCCACCTTCTCAACTGCAGAGAGCTTTTCATAAGCGCTTATCAAATTCCTGAGCACTCGCTGTATGATATCCACATTTGTACAGGGCTCATAAAAATGCTCGTTTTGATTTAAGTTTAATTGCTTTAGGAATGCATCTACGTCTTTGCGGCCAAAAATAAAACCTTTGTTAAAGGCATTAATGTAAAAAAGGATTCTGTCTTCAAACAAATCACCCGAAACCATAATGCTCTCAGCCGGAGTTTCATCTACATAGGCAAGAATAAAATGCTGAGGGAGATTAACGCCATAAATAGGAATATCCAATTTTTGTGCAATTATCGAATAAAGTATAGCAAGCAGGATCTGATTACCTTTCCGGGTTTCAAGCACCTGGCTTAAATAAGAATTCTGCGGATCCTGGTGATTAGTGGTATTACCTGTGAACCCATTAGCACCATAAAGTACATGATTGATAAGCTTGACCTTTTCCACGGGGGTCATGTCGTAGATCAACTGCATCCAGATCTCACGCTTAATATCTTCCAGCTGGTTTATTATTTTTTGTTCATCAAGATCAGGGTATTGATACTTATTGATGATAAGTATTCCTTGCAAAAGGTCGAACGAGCCGCCTATATACCATAGTTCCAGTTCCTTTTTAATATTATGAAACTGGATCTTATGAACAAGGTTTTCTATTCGCTCTTGTAAAATCGAGTCCAGCGATTGTCCCCAGGCATTCTCCAGATGCAGAATTACCTCATTTCCATAAGACAATAGCTTTTCCTCAACGTGATTCGCTATTTCCAGATCCGGATCATCAAGTAATTTTATCAGCGATTCTACTTCCTTTTCATTCATGTTGTACGCAAAATTACGAAAAATGCGGTGGAGCCGACTTCTCCTCCCTATCTTTGCAAGCTATGATAAATCTGCGGCTAGCAGTCGACTATATTAAGCATCGGTTAAGATCAAAAACCCGTCATGGGGTGCATTCGCCCTTTGCCTACCGCCTGATTGATAAAGTTATTTACGATTTTCATGCCAAACCTCAATATGATAAAATTGAATCCTTGAGAGAGGTGCTGCTACGCGACGAGCGTAATATCAATATCACTGACCTTGGGGCAGGTTCGCACGTCAACAATAATAGACAAAAGCAAGTTAAAACCTTAGCAAAGAACGCTTTAAAGCCCGCGAAACTTGCACAACTCATTCATCGGCTAGCTGCCGATACCAAACCGGATAATATTGTCGAACTGGGGACCTGTTTAGGGTTAACTACCGCTTACCTAGCCACTGCGGCGCCTGAAGCACAGGTAATAAGCATTGAAGGCTGCCCGGAAACTGCTGCAATTGCAGAAGAAAATCTGTCGAGTCTTGGAATCACCAATTCCGGAATATTGGTCGGTAACTTCGACAAACTATTGCCCGGTGTCATTTCCGTTCTTCCTCACCTCGATTTCATCTTCATTGATGGTAATCACCGCAAGGATGCCACGCTCAACTATTTCCGTTGGTGTCTGCCAAAACTAGGCGAAAAGTCTATTATGATATTCGACGACATCTACTGGAGTCAAGGAATGAAAGAAGCCTGGAACGAGATCAAAGCCCATCCTGACGTTACCGTTACGATTGACCTGTTTTGGATTGGACTGGTGTTTGTCAGGAAGGGGCAGGCGAAGGAAGACTTTCGGATTAGATATTAATTGAGAATTGAAAATGGAGAATTTGACAGCGTTCATTCCCCTTTCTCAATTACTTAACATAAGCTTGTCCGTACAAAGCTCTTCCACTCTTCGTTCCTAAATGTTTTTCATTCTCGACAACTAATTCGCCGTTCACAATCACATATTTAAACCCTTTCGAATAGGCATGTGGCTGCTGAAAAGTTGACAAATCCTGAACCTCGGCTTCGCTGAATATTACAATATCTGCAGCAAAGTTCGGGAGAATATGGCCGCGGTCGTTTAGACCAAACTTTTGAGCCGGAAGCGACGTCATTCTCCGTATAGCATCTTCCAGTGATATAACTTTTTCGTCACGCACATATTTCCCCAGAACCCGGGCATTAGTTCCATAACCACGTGGGTGAGGCATTCCCTGACCGAAAACGCGGATTCCGGCATCGGCTGCGAACATGCTGAATGGATATTTCATTATGTGTTTCACATCATCTTCATTCATGCTGTTATAAACCATCTGTGCACCGCCAGCAAGAACCATATCCATGATCGTTTCGGCTTCATTTTTTGCATTAGATTTCTTCCCCAAAAGTTTATTTATCTGAGAGATGTTCTTACCGTTATACGTTGAGTCTGGCGCGTAACTGGCCACAACTGCATACGAGTAATTAGGGAACGCGTAATCTTTAAGCTGCTGAAGCATTTCTTTTTTGATCTTCGAGCGTGTTTCCGGATCTGTTAATCTAACTTTCATGGAGTCGTCTCCACCCTGAAATGTCCAGTCCGGGAGACGTACACCGAGGTTGGTGCTGCTCGCAGTATACGGATACTGATCGATCGTTACTTCCCATCCGTCTTCGCGGGCCTTTTTAATGAGCCCCAGCGTAATGTTCGATTTACCCCAATTTGATTTTCCTCCAACCTTGAAATGGGAGATTTGAACAGGAATATTAGCTTCTTTGCCGATATTTATCGCCTCGTTTATCGCCTCAACCGCATTATTCTCCTCATCCCGGATGTGAGAGGCATACACTCCGTTGTATCTCGCAGCAGCCTTTGCAAGGCTTACTACCTCTTCAGTTTTTGCAAAGGTTCCGGGAATATAGATAAGGCCAGTAGAAAGGCCTACAGCTCCATTTCTCATAGCTTTTGCCACCAGTTCATCCATCTGTTTTTGCTCATCAGCACTCGGGGCACGGTTAGCACGTTGCAGAACCTGTGCACGAACTGTATTATGCCCGATCAGGGAAGCAATATTGATGGAGGGACGAATGCTATCCACCAAACGCAAATATCCGCTGATGTTCTCTTCTGATCCCCCGCAATTTCCGGTAATAACAGTTGTAACACCGTCGAGGATATAATTATCTGCTGTAGGAGTTCCAACCACACCTTTTTCAATATGACCATGAACGTCGATGAACCCGGGCGCTAGTATTAATCCCTTCGCATCAATAGTTTTAGCGGCTCTGAGTTCACCTAGATTGCCAACTCTGAGAATCTTGCCGTCTTTTATAGCCACATCTCCATAAAACCACGAATTCCCCGAACCGTCCAGTACTTTTCCATTACGAATAATCAGGTCTGCAATCGGCAAGGCAGTTTGAGCCGAAGAGCTAAGAGCAATTGCCAAAAAAGCCAGGCATACTAAGATTTTTTTCATTTTAAGATATATTTCTAATCGACGTGAAGCTCCCGGGTTTGCCCCGAACTTCACACTCCCAAAGATATTATTTACTGTTTCAAAATATCAAGGCATCTACTAAAAACCTCGTAAACCTATGCCTCCAGTTCAGACCTCCGACCTCAGTCCTCAGACCTCCGACCTCCGACCTCAGACTTCCGACCTCCGACCTCAGACTTCACTCCTCCAACGCCCCATAAACCAAGGCCCTAAACTTCTCAATCACTTCATTATGAGTTCTGGCCTGCATCTGGCGATAAATAAGTAGAACCATTTTCTCTTTTGGATCTACCCAGTAAGATGTTCCAAAAGCCCCGCCCCATCCATAAGTCCCGGCCTGAGCAGGAGTACGGCCACTACTTTTGTCTGTTACGATCTGGAAACCCAATCCAAACTTATCATCGTTGCCCATATTCACGTCACCAACCTGGTTGACAGTCATCATTCTGACAGTATTTTTTGCAAGGAGCCGTTTACCGTTGTATTCTCCATCGTTAAGTAACATTTGCAGGAATATAGCATAGTCATACATTGTAGAGCTCAAACCGGCACCCCCTGAAAAATATGTTGTTTTTTCCAAAGGATAGTTAGGTGTTACAGGTCCGTTAAGCATTTGTACAGTGGCCTTTTCTAAAATTCCACCTTGTTTTTCAGTGTAAAGATTTACCAGTCTGTTTGCTTTAGACTGAGGAACTGTGAAATAAGTATCTTTCATTCCAAGCGGTTCGAAAATTCTTATACGAAAGAATTCGTCCAGACTTACTCCTGAGATTATTTCCACTAAAGCTCCCAGCAGGTCGGTATTTAACCCGTAAGTGAATCTCTCACCAGGCTGATGCATAAGCGGCAATTTTCCAAGGGTTGTCATTGCATCTTTAAGATTTGCATCCTTCATACCGATTCCTGCGGTAAGATTACTTTTCGCGTAAATGGCGGTTGCTTCCTTTGACCCAATCTGGGCATATCCAATTCCGGAAGTGTGGGTGAGCAGATCTTTTATAGTTACTTCCCGCTTTGCAGGCTCGGCAGTATAACTTGTATCTGCCGGGTTAAACTTAGTCATTACCGATTGACCCTTAAATGAGGGTATGTACAATGAAACTGGGTCGCTCAATAATAATTTGCCCTCTTCAAAAAGCATCATGATGGCCACACTTGTGATCGCTTTACTTTGAGACGCAATTCTGAAAATGCCGTCTTTTGGCAGTGGTGCTTTGGTATTTAAGTCATCATATCCAGCGGCTTTATAATAAGCCATTTTCCCGTTTCGGATAATAAGTGCCGAAGCTCCATTTAAATAACCCTTGTTTACCCAATCGTTCATTGCCACGTCAATCCGTTTCAACCGCTCAGAGGAAAACCCCGCCGCTTCCGGAGTAGATGCAGTAATTATTTGCCCGAAAGCACTAAGCGCTCCTGCAACTACAAATAATATTGATAGTAAATTCCTTTTCATATGGTTATATAATTTAATTTAATTTCTCTACGGATTAATAGCCTTAAGTTTTCCGCTTTTAGCTTTCTAATTTCAGTTTTCCGCTATTTCCCCCTCAAAAACTCCGTCACCGGATCCCCGAAAGGTCTTGTACTCATTCGGTCAATATCACCTTGGTCATTTGTCAGGAAATTAATCTTCATATCGGGGTAGCCTTTACCTTCATCAACAGTAATAAACTGGTCATAATGCCAATGGTCTAACATAGCACTAAGGCCCCTGTATTTTATTGAGAGCTGGTTGCCTTGAATACCGATTTGTATATCACCGTAGACTGGGTGTTTAAATGTACCCGCATAGTCTGTGATGGCGTGTGAAGGATTGGTATTTTTAACCCGGGAAGCATTCAGGGAATCAATTTGTTTCTTGCTGCGTTCCTGTCCATCAAGGTAATCTTTTCTATACCTGCCGCTCCAATCTGTTGCCTCACGCCCAAGTAATATGTCAATTATTGGAAGGTTCATTACCGAGCGAAGTGACCCTGCTGCCGTTGAATTATGTACGATAAAAATGGCAAGGCTGTCGTTTGGCAAATACGTTAGATTAGAGTAAAATCCATCGATAGAGCCAGTATGGCTTACTATCTTGGTACCTTTATAAGCTTGAACGATCCTCCCCATGGCGTAGATGGAATTAGAAAGCTCATCATAACGCCCGCGTTTATCCGACAGGTTTTGAGGAATCATGGTTTCGGCTATTGCCGTTGCCGGGATTGCCTGCTTTCCATGAAACTTTCCGCTGTTAACCAGAGCGATCATCCAGTTACCCATATCTTTCATATTGGAATAAATGGTACCTGCCGGGCCCAAGGTTTCAGTTTGCGAACTGAATGTACGGGCTACAAGTTTACCCTGCTCATTGTCGAAATACGATTGTGAATGCTGTGCCGGCCTTTTACCTTCCCCTGCAAAACCACTGGAGTTCATTACAAGCGGTCTGAATATTCGCTCGCGAACATTCTCTTCCCAGGATTTTCCGGTTATACTTTCAATTGCTAAACCAGAAGTCGTAAACATCATGTTATTATAAATATATCCTTCACGAAATCCTAAGGAAGGCTTCATATAAGCAATTTTGCTCAGTGCTTCTGTCCGTTTGAAGGGTGCATTTACCCAAATCCCATCATATGCCGGAAGTCCTGTGCGGTGGCTAAGCATATCCCGTAAGGTTACTTTTGAAGTTAGCTCTTCATTGTAGAAGGCGATTGCTGGAAGGTAGGTGCGCACAGGCTTATCGAGGTTAAGTTTACCTTCAACCGCCAATTGTGAGGCAATTGTCGACGTAAACAATTTTGTGTTTGAAGCGATGGGGAATAGTGTTGTTTCGGTTGCAGGTAATTTCTGTTCAAGATCCCTGAAACCGTAGCCCTTAGTATAGATTATTTTGTCCTTATACACAATCGAAATAGCCATACCGGGAATGTTCCATTGTTCAAGGAGTTCACTTGCATAGTTATCAATGGTTGAAAATTTTGCCGGGTAGTCTGTGTTTTGCGCCCAAACTGAAAGTGGGAACATTAGTAGTAGCAGGAGTAGTCGCTTCATTATTTATTTGTAGGTTCTAAATTGTTTTATTTCAAAAGGTCTTCCGTCGTAACAGGGTTACTAAGCAGGTTCGAAAAAGCGTCCCAATGATCATCTTTTCCTTTCTCCACATATTTCTTTATCACGTCATACCCATAATTATAGTTGATTACATAACTGCGGTATTTTTTTATAAAAGCGATAGACTTAAGACTGGTTTCCTCGTTAAAAAGGCAATATTTCTTTAACCATTCTAATGCTTGTTTATCCGTCATAGTTCCATTGACAAGCCCCCGTCCCGCATCGTTTCTGGCGTAATTGAGTTTGCCTCGTATAGCAAGTGCTTTGAAATATAGATCTATACCTGCAGTATCCAATCCAGCCAGAGGGAGGAGAACATCTTTCGAAAAGCGTACTTTATCATCTGCCGGGAAAGCTAGTTCGATTCCATAGTTAGCACTGCCTTCAGCAATAAACGATTGAGGGCTAAAAAGAGGATATAGGGAAATTTCTACCCAGCCTTTGTCGCGGTAGAGATTTTTTTCGAGAAGCATATTATAAACGTGATGCCCGGGATAGCTTTCATGGCTGCCCACATCAATTGCCCGTTCAATAAATATCTGGACATCTGTATTAATCTGAATTTCGCTGGTATAATTTCCTTTATACCAGTTATAGCCGCTCCAGGATTTATTGGTTACGTATGTCAGGGTAAATTTTTCATCTTTAGGCAATTGGTAATGAGCCAGTGTCAGCTTCTTTGCTTCAGCAATCGAAGTCTTAAACACCGTGTCCAATTTGTTCTTTGGGATGATGAACTTGTTTGCCAGCTTCTGGAAACGGTCTTGTACATTGCCAGGGCCGGGCAAAAGATGATCTAAAGAGTCGATCAGTATTTGATAATAGGTCGCAGGCCAAACTGGTGCATTGGTACCAAAAAGATCCCTGGATTCTTCGTCAAAAGTACCAAATTCACCGGTATAGATCTTAACCCTACGGCTGAAAGCAGTTAATTGGCCTGACATCCATTTAGCTCTTAACGCATTTGTATCACCTTCGGCAGAAATCTTCTCAAGTTCATTACGCATTTGGGTAATTGACTTGAGGATACTGTCTTTAGGAAAATCAATTGGTTTGCTACCCGGCTTTAGTGAGTCGGGTCCATAGTAGGCATCTACAAAGTCTAAATCATACTGCCCGATAAATAAGCCTAACCGGACGTAGTCTTGGGCAATCGTATTTATGGAGCTTGAATCATCATACTGTTTTTGAGAACAGGATAGAAGAAAAATGATGGATGAAAGAAACAAGAGTTGTTTTAATCTTTTCACACGGGTGGATTATAAAATGCAATAGCTAACTGTATGCAAATTAGCAAAATTACCTTCGAAGATTAAAAGGATTCACCTAAACTTAAATAAAATCCTTTTTGGCGTTCTTCACCCTGACGTTTTTCGCCCAGGGCGTAATCCATCCTGACACTTAATCCCTTTTCAATATCGAAGAAATACCGGAATCCGCCGCCGATACTGGGCTTCAGATCGGCAATAGTGAAATCGCCGTGGCCATAGACGGTTCCGGTTCCGGCAAAGCCAACGAACCCAAATCTTGGATTTAATCGCAAGCGAAGTTCGGCCTGTAAGGCGAGTAGATTTTCATCCCGGTAACGGCCTGAATAATAGCCCCGCATCATCTCGTCATTGCCTAATTGGGGGAGCAGGTAGAAGGGTGTGTTGCCATTGCCAATGGTCTGATAGATGCTGTTCACTCCCAAAACAAGTTTCTTACTCAAGCTTCTGAAACTTCGGAGATCACCTTTAAATATACCGCCATCAAAGTTATCTCCGCCAAAAAATGAAGGGGCATAAGAGTAATTTAGCTTGAGGTAGGTCCCTTTGGTGGTGTAGGTATTGGAATTACGGTTATCTATGATCTGGGAAAGACCAAAGAATAGTATTTGTCCTCCGTCCCGGTCAATAAGAAAAGGGTTAGTACTATAAGTTCCTCCTGCCTCCTTATCTATAAAGCGGTAATTATCATAACCTATATTAAGTCCGGTGAAGGTTATTTTCCCTAATTTCTTTTCTGCCCCAGCGCTTACCCTGAATAACTTCTGTGTAATGCGGTCTTCACTCGACTCAAGCGTGTTATTACCGATGCCATAAAAGTTAAACGGAAAGTTCCGGTATCTTAATTCAGAAGTATAATGGAACATGTTTCCGGGGGACCAGATATCGCTTTTTAGCTGGAAATTACTCTGACTTTTAGTGGTAAATGTCGCAACGCCCGTCAGGCGGGATGCACGCGTTTGGGTATCTTTTCGATCTGTGTAAAATGAATAAAGGCTTACTGCACCAAACTCAACACCAGTTTCCTGGGCATAACTTAAAACAGGTAGAGGTAGAAAGCTGCTGGATCGGGTGGTATCGGCTTGGTTGGAAAATAATTTTTTAATAAACTTAGGCTGGCCGTAAGCTGAACTGCTGACTATCAGCATCATAATCACAAGAACGTGGCTTTTAAGCATGGAACTTTTTTATGAAGGATGCTAAGATATGATTGTTCATTCAAAACGGCTAACCTATGTTACTCTAACGGGCATTTAGGTAAGATAAAGGGTCATTTTTCAATGAATAATTTGATAAAATCTATATAGTCACATTATGGGGTATCTTTGATATCATCGATGTACAGTCTATCACAAAACAAACCTTATTCAAAGAATCCTTTTAAATGAAGCTTTATATAAAGAACATGGTGTCCATTCGCTGCAAAATGATAGTGAAGGAAGAGTTGACAAAACTCGGGCTACATTATATCATTGTGGAGCTAGGCGAAGTAGACATTATGGAAAACATTTCTTTGGAGCAGTGGGAAGAAGTGAAAGCAGCTTTATTTCTTTCAGGATTAGAGCTAATGGACGATAAGAGATCTGTATTGATTGAGCGAATAAAAAATACTATTGTTGAAATGGTTCATCATACAAATGAAATGGTGAAAACAAACTTCTCTGATTTTCTAAGCAAAAAATTGAACCACGATTACACATATTTAGCGAATTTATTTTCTGAAGTACAGGGAACCACAATTGAGAAATTCATCATCGCACATAAGGTTGAGCGTATCAAGGAATTGATTATTTATGGCGAATTGAACATTACTGAGATCGCCTGGAAGATGAATTACAGCAGCGTTGCTCATCTATCCAATCAATTTAAAAAAGTTACAGGACTCTCACCTTCGCATTTTAAACAATTGAAAAACAAAAGACGAAGCCCAATTGAAGAAATTGGATCCAGGATGTTACCCGCTTTAACAGCAGACAGGTCGGGGCTGGATAGCATTAAATAAACCGGGATAGATTTCCGGAGCAGTGGACGCCATTTTGGCGTTAAGTGAATTATTAGTGATCGCAACGATAAACCAGGATTTGTAGGGATAGAATATGTCTAAAATAAAAATAACACAGGTAGACGAATTAATGATTGCCCGCATGGAGCTTGCCTTTCAAAAAGAGGAGAAAGAAAAACTCAAAGCAGAGCTGATCAATGCCCGTAAAGAGCTTGTCTTTCAAAAGGAAGAGAAAGTGAAACGTGCAGCAGAGCTGGGGATTGCTAACAAGGAACTTGTTTTTCAGGACGAGGAGAAAGAAAAGCGGGCAGATGAACTAATCATTGCTAACAAAGAACTAGCCTACCAGGATGAGGAAAAGGAAAAGCGGGCGGATGAGTTGATCATTGCTAACATAGAACTTGCGTTTCAGGATGAAGAGAAGGGAAAACGGGCTGCTGAATTAGGCATTGCCAACCTGGAACTTGCGTTTCAGGATGAGGAGAAAGAAAAGCGTGCCGCCGAACTAATTATTGCAAACAAAGAGCTTTTATTTCAGGATGAGGAGAAAGAAAAGCGCGCAGCAGAGCTGATCATTGCTAACAAAGAACTTGTGTTTCAAAACGCTGAAAAAGAAAAGCGCGCAGCAGAATTGAGCATTGCTAATAAAGAACTGATATTTCAGAACGATGAGAAAGAAAAGCGGGCACAAGAGCTGATCATTGCCAATAAAGAGCTTGCTTTCCAGAATGATGAGCGAGAAAAGCGGGCGCAAGAGCTGATCATTGCCAATAAAGAGCTTGCTTTCCAGAACGACGAGAAAGAAAAGCGGGCGGAGGAGCTGATCATTGCCAATAAAGAACTAGCCTTCCAGAATGATGAGAAAGAAAAGCGGGCCGCGGAATTATTCATCGCAAACAAGGAACTCATTTTCCAGACCGGAGAGAAGGAGAAGCGTGCTGCCGAGCTTGTAATTGCCGATATAGAACTTGACTTTCAAAACAAAGAGAAAGAAAAGCGGGAAATTGCGAATAAAGAATTAGAAGCATTCAGTTATTCTGTGAAATTAGCTTCTCAGTATTCGCTAAGTCTTATCGAGGCGAGTCTGGATCCATTGGTCACAATAAGTACGGAAGGCAAGATTACTGACATGAACCAGGCAACCGTAAATATTACGGGCATAACAAGGGAGAAACTAACCGGTACCGACTTCTTTGATTATTTTACCGAATCCCAAAAAGCTCGCGAAGTCTATCAGAAAGTATTCGCGAAAGGATCGGTTGCAGATTCTCCCCTTACAATTCGTCATAAAGATGGAAAACTGACTGATGTATTATTCAATGGATCAGTCTATAAAGACGATATAGGAAATGTTCTTGGAGTTGTTATCGTTGCCAGGGATGTTACTGAGCAAAAAAAAATTGCAACAGAATTGACCGAAGCGAAGGTATTTGCTGAGACAGCTACGGAGATTGCAGAAGTAGCAAAAAGCAAAGCCGAGAGTGCCACTCAAATCGCTGAAGACGCTGTGAAAGCGAAACAGCAATTTTTGTCTAACATGAGCCATGAAATCCGTACACCAATGAATGCAATTATTGGGTTTACAAAAGTGATGTTAAAAACAAATTTGACGGTTAAGCAACAGGAATATTTGACCGCAATAAAAATAAGTGGTGATGCACTTATAGTACTTATTAATGACATCCTTGACCTTGCAAAGGTAGATGCGGGTAAAATGTCTTTTGAGAAAACTCCTTTTAAAATGGCTGCATCAATTTCATCTATGCTCCATTTGTTCGAGACTAAAATTCAAGAAAAAAACTTGGAGCTGGTTAAAGAATATGACAGCCAGATTCCTGAGGTTCTGGTTGGCGATCCCGTGCGTCTGCACCAGATTATTTTAAATCTGGTGAGTAATGCAGTGAAATTTACATCAATGGGTAAAATCACAGTAAGTGTGCGCCAGTTGGCGGATGACGATGAGGGCAAAGCGATGATAGAATTTGCGGTTACAGATACCGGAATTGGAATAGCCGAAGGTACGTTGGAGCGAATTTTCGAAAACTTTCAGCAGGCATCAAGCGGCACCTCCAGGTTGTTTGGAGGAACCGGATTAGGTCTGGCTATTGTTAAACAGTTAGTGGAACAGCAGGGTGGAACGATTAGCGTTCAAAGTAAAATTGATACAGGTTCAACTTTTAGTTTCATATTAAGTTTTCAAAAAACAAAAGCCGAAGCAGAGCTAGAAAGCGTAATGGTGGAGTTAGATACAGAAATTAAAAATAT
This sequence comes from Daejeonella sp., assembly GCF_046590655.1. Classification (GTDB taxonomy): domain Bacteria; phylum Bacteroidota; class Bacteroidia; order Sphingobacteriales; family Sphingobacteriaceae; genus Daejeonella. The sequence continues at coordinate 31,005 of NZ_JBKJUM010000020.1, read as the reverse complement.
TAACGTGTTGGTAGTTGAAGATATCGCTCTTAATCAATTACTAATGAAAACATTGTTAGATGACTTTGGATTTGAAAGCGATATTGCGCCAAATGGAAAAATAGCGATCGAGAAATTATCTCAAGTCGAGCCTAATGGACCCGGAAAACCCTACGATATAATCTTAATGGACTTACAGATGCCCGAAATGAACGGCTTTGAGGCGACAGAATATATTCGTAATAAAATGAATTCTAGTATCCCAATTATAGCGTTAACTGCCGACGTAACCACAGTGGATTTAGCGAAATGCAATGCTGTTGGCATGAATGATTACATCGCGAAGCCAGTAGAAGAAAGATTGTTATATAGTAAAATAGTTGGTTTTCTAAAGAAACCTATCCCGATAACTACAGTGATTAGTGATTCAAATGTATCGAAGAATAAGTTATCCGGTGCGAATCCTGCGTTGGCGACTGGAATTGTAAAGTGCACCGATCTGGAGTATCTAAGGCGTCGTACGAAATCAAACCAGGCATTGATGATGGAAATGATTGTGCTTTACCTGGAGCAAACTCCACATCTGATTACAGCAATGAAAAAAGGTCTGCTGGAAGAAGATTGGAATCTATTGCAATCGGCAGTTCATAAAATGATCCCATCGTTTTCGATAATGGGGATTAACTGCGAATTTGAAAATATGGCCAAAAAAATTCAGAAACATGCGCGCGCATGCTCCCAGGCTGCAAATGCGGGGAAAGAATTCATCTACGCAGCTTTCCCCACAAATGCTGGTACTGGTCTGCTAGACAGACAGGAGTTGTTTCACTTGATCTTGCAGCTGGAAAAGGTATGTGCCAGAGCTTGTGAAGAATTAGAAGAAGAGTATACTAAAATTAAAAACCAGAACTGATGAAGCAAGAAAAAATTATTAAACTTTTCCTAGTAGATGATGATCCATTGTTTTTAAAGTCTTTAGAGATAGAATTTTTACAGAATGGAAATTGTACAATTGAAACATTTACAACTGGCGAACTTTGCATTGAGAATTTATCACATAACCCTGATGTAATCATCCTAGATTATCACCTTGATGGCATTGACAAAACTGCAATCAATGGGATTGACACGTTGGATAAAATAAATTTATCCCATCCACAAATTCCTGTTATAATGCTATCCTCTCAGGATAGTATAGAGGTTGCTGTAAACTGTATGCATCATCAGGCATTTGATTACATAGTAAAAAGTGAAACGGCTTTTATGCGCTTACAAAAAGCAATTAAGACTATCTTACATTACAAAAAAATGGAAAAGCAATTGAATTGGTATATGGAGAGAATGTGATTACTCATCTTTTCATGTCGTGAAAATGTGTGAATTACGCAAGTTATATTCGAAATTACGCAACAGTCCCCAAATTTAAAGGATACACCTTTGCTACGTGATAATGATGTCACATCTATCTAGAAAAAATGAAAAGCAAAATAGTAACCCCAATCATAGCAATGCTATTGGTTGTATTTATGGGAAGTTGTCAAAAAGATCAGGATACCCAGGCATTCAAAGCTTCTTCTATCGACAAGTTAGCATCGCTTGAGCCGCTAACAAAAAATTTGCAAGGGATAGATCTTGGAGTAGCAGGTAATTTTGCAATACTTTCAAAGACTGGAATAACCAGCGTTTATAAATCTACTATAACCGGAGATATTGGAACAAGTCCCATCACCGGTGCAGCTATGGTAGTTAGTTGTGGAGAAGTAACAGGTAACGTATTTTCTGTTGATGCCGCTGGTCCTGCATGTAAAACAACAAGTGCCACGATGCTTACATCTGCTGTAAGTGATATGCAAACTGCCTACCTGGACGCTGAAGGTCGTATAAATCCCGATTATTTAAATTTGGGTGCTGGAACTATTGGCGGAACTACCCTTTTACCTGGCTTGTATAAATGGACAAGTTCCGTGAACATCCCAACCGATATTACAATTTCGGGCAGTGCTGATGACGTCTGGATATTCCAGGTTGCCGGAACTCTGGACATGAGTTCTGCAGTGCGAGTTACCCTAAGTGGAGGTGCACAAGCAAAAAATATTTATTGGCAAGTTGCCGGCGCCGTTACTTTCGGAACTACCAGCCACTTTGAAGGAATTATTTTAGGAAAGACAGGCATTAATTTGCAAACAGGTGGAACAATAAACGGACGGTTATTAGCGCAAACTGCGGCAACTCTTCAAATGAACACAGTTACACAACCACAATAAATTTAAATAGTCCAATTAATTACGATTAAGTGATTTAACCTTTCACTATTTTTACACCACCGTACTGCCTGGCATACGGTGGTGTTTTAATATATACTACCTGGTATTTTTCTCCCGTATCGCTTTAAATTCTGAACCCTCTTTCCACATTGGCATCGTCGTCTCAAACGCCAGCCGTTTTCCTACCAGAAACAACAGTTTCAGGTCGTCCAATCCTCCGGCAAACGTCCAAATCGATGCGTCATACTCATCTGATGGGCGATGATAATGTTTCTCACGGTATTCGGCGTCTGCTTTGTCGCCGTAGCCATCCTCTTTCCCAATCACGTTTACCCCACGAGAAGTATAGAGAGCGGGAATACCGACTTTGGCAAAATTGAAATGATCCGAACGGTAATAGTATCCTGCTTCCGGATGTCGTTCATACGCAAGAATACGTCCCGCTTTCTCAGCCTCAGTTTTGAGATAATCTTCCAGTTCCGACTGCCCCTCGCCGACCGTTATGATATCGCGTGTATTTTCAAAGGGGTTTAAACCGTCGATGTTAATATTAGCGACCGTTTTTGCCGCAGGGTAGATAGGATTTTGAGCATAATATGCAGAACCCCATAAACCCTGTTCTTCTGCTGTAACTGCGAGCATAATTACCGTACGTTCTGGCTGTATTTTAAGACTTTTAAACGCCCTGGCTAACTCTAAAAGACTTGCAGTTCCGCTTGCGTTATCAAATGCGCCATTATAAATTGAATCGGCAGTCTCATCTGGTTTTCCAATGCCAAGGTGATCCCAGTGGGAGGTATAGATTATAACTTCATCAGGCCGTTTGCTCCCCGTTATTTTGCCAATAACATTCATTGATTTATTGAAAGTCGTTTCGACCTTCATGCTCGTGGAAAGCCTTAGGTTTAATGCTGAAGCCTTGAAGCCGCGTTTATCCGCCTGTGCGAAAAAGCTGCTACTATCCAAACCAGCTGCTGCTACTAAACGTTTTGCTGCTGGAAGGGAGAGCCAGCCATTGATATCTGTATATACATTTGGACTTTTGCGATCATCTAATCGAAGCTTTGATGCGTTCCAGTTATTCTGAACTACTGAAAATGGGTAGCTTGCTCCTTCGGTAGTATGGACAATCAGGCAGCCTTTTGCACCCTGCCGGGCGGCTTCTTCAAATTTGTAAGTCCATCTGCCATAATAAGTCATAGTCTTTCCTTTAAACAATGTAGAATCACCGGCCGCGAAACCTGGGTCATTTACCATCACCAACACTACTTTCCCCTTGACGTCGAGCCCTTCATAATCATTCCAGTTATGTTCGGGAGCTACAACTCCGTAGCCTGCAAATACAAGCTCATCATTATTCAGGCTCACCTTGTCGCTGATCTTATCCGTCCAGATCACATAATCATCAAACCCTTTAAGGTCAAAATTTCCTTTTGCGGAGCTTACTTTCATCAGCGGATCTGCAATGGTTTTTATATTCACCATCGGTACTTCCTGAAGATAGCTTTCGCCATTTCCGGGCTCCAGACCGGCTTGTTTAAATTGAGCCTGCAGGTAGGCAACAGTCTTGGTTTCCCCTTCAGTAAAAGGTTTACGACCGAGAAAAGAATCATCAGCAAGTTGCGATACATGGAGGCGCAGACTATCGGCACTGAAGGCAGCCAGCCCGTCTTGATCGTTGTCAGAAATGGGCTGGCTTTTATTGCAGGAGGCGAAAATTAAGGTTGCTGCAAAAGCAAGGCAGGTGAGTTTTGTTGTCATATGATTGGTTTGGTAGGATGAAGATACGAAAATGGATTTATACCCTGAGTGTTTAATCTTTTCTCAGCTATAGGCTGACGTACCCACCGAATTTAAACGCAGAGGCCGCAGAGTACACGCTGAGCGCGCAGAGTTTGGTACGAAAAGTATTTGTGCAAGATCACTTGAATGAGAGGCATTCTCTGCGCCCTCTGCGAAAACCTCTGCGTTCTCTGCGTTAAAAAATAGGCGCTATGCTTAGACGCCACACAGATCTTTGTTCTTTGTTCTTTGTTCTTGGTTCCATTGAAAATAACCCTAATTTTGCCACCTAAAATAAATACTTATGGCTGTTGAAAGAGGACCGATCTCCCGTTTTATCGAAACAAATTACCTGCATTTTAATTCGGCTGCGTTAATGGATGCAGCGAAAGGGTATGAAACTCACCTGGATGAAGGTGGTAAAATGATGATCACCCTCGCCGGAGCTATGAGTACGGCAGAACTTGGAATCTCTCTTGCGGAGATGATACGCCAGGATAAAGTTTCTATAATCTCTTGTACCGGAGCTAATCTTGAAGAAGATATTATGAATCTTGTCGCACACTCACACTATAAACGCGTACCAAATTACCGCGACCTGAGTCCGCAGGACGAATGGGATCTGCTTGAAAACCACTACAATCGTGTTACTGATACGTGCATTCCCGAAGAGGAAGCATTTAGAAGACTGCAAAAGCACATCCACAAATTGTGGAAAGATGCGGATAATGCGGGTGAAAGATATTTTCCGCATGAGTATATGTACAAAATGTTGTTGAGCGGTGTTCTTGAACAATATTATGAGATCGATCCTAAAAATTCATGGATGCTGGCAGCAGCCGAAAAGAATTTGCCAATTGTAGTTCCAGGATGGGAAGATTCCACTATGGGTAACATCTTCGCATCTTATGTAATGAAAAAAGAGCTTAAGGCTCTGACCATGAAAAGCGGTATCGAGTATATGGGCTGGCTGGCCGAATGGTATATCGCAAATTCGGGAGGTAAGGGAATTGGATTTTTTCAAATTGGAGGTGGTATAGCGGGTGATTTCCCAATCTGTGTGGTACCAATGCTTTATCAGGATATGGAAATGGAAAATATTCCCTTCTGGAGTTATTTCTGCCAGATCTCAGATTCCACCACATCCTTCGGATCTTATTCCGGCGCAGTTCCAAATGAGAAGATTACCTGGGGTAAACTTGACATTCATACACCTAAATTTATCGTGGAATCCGACGCGACTATAGTGGCTCCATTAATTTTTGCGTGGGTTTTGAAGCAGTAGTTATCTGTTCTGGTATTAACAAGTAAAATTCATAACCGGCGTTTTATAACATATTTTGATTGGGTATAACTGTTTGATTATTAATTCGTTTTAAATCAGTTTAGAACGATTATAAATTACTAATATCGGTCACGTAATTGTCATGGTTAGACGAATAAAACCTACTTTTGTCATCGAAAATAGTGCCTTAGTAATAGTTGGCAGCTTTTTAATCATACATTTCAAATTTTAAGCATTAAATACTAGATATGAGAAGCATCTCATTGTTTTTTAGAAGTATTACAAGGTCGCTGGTACTCGTTTGTGTCTTCATGCTCGCCGGTGTTTGTGTAACATACGCACAGGACGCAGCAGCGGGAGCAGCAATATTCAAACAAAAATGTACCGCTTGTCACGCCCTTAATAAGGCTGTTGTTGGTCCGGCACTAGCTGGAATTGACACCAAATATGATGAAGCATTCTTGATCAAATGGATCAAAAACGCTCCTTCGTTCATCGCAAGTGGTGATCCAAAGGCAGTTGCAGCAGGCCAGTATTCGCCCGCAATGATGTCGGCCTTCCCTGAATTATCGGACGATGATATTAAAAATATCATTGCTTATGTGAAAGTTGGCGATCCGAAGCCTGCCGCTGGTACTGCAGAAGCAGGTGCGGCTGCTGCAGAGGGTTCCGGAGGTATCAGTAACTTCATGATCTTCGGCCTTCTTGCCGTTATTATCATAGCCTTTATTGTTATAGTGGTTCTTAACCGGGTGGTCAGCACCCTGGAGCGCGTAATGCTTCAAAAACAAGGTATTCTTGTTGAAGAGGAAGAACATAAACCGACAGACAAGTTTGCAGGTCTAAAGAAACTTTCAAAAAACAAGAAGTTCATCATGTTTATTGTACTTCTTTTAATCATTACTCTTGGATCAGCAGGTTGGAAGGGAATGTGGGAAACAGGTGTTCACACGGGATATCAACCGGTACAACCTATCAAATTTTCTCACCAGCTTCACGCAGGATTGAATAAGATTGATTGTCAATATTGCCATTCAGGCGCATTTACTTCAAAAAACGCTTCCATTCCATCATTGAATGTTTGTATGAACTGCCATAATTACGTTACGGCATCAGAAAAGTATGCTGGGAAAACATCGCCCGAAATACAAAAGATCTACCAGGCGCTGGATTACAATGAAACCACAAAACAATACGGGAATAACACCAAACCAGTTGAGTGGATCCGTATACACAATCTGCCGGATCTTGCTTATTTCAATCACTCACAGCACGTTTCAGTTGCAGGGATAGAATGTCAGAAATGTCACGGACCTATCCAGACGATGCAGGAAGTTTACCAGTACTCACCTCTAACAATGAAATGGTGTATAAATTGTCATAAGGAAACTGAAGTAAATCATAAAGACAACCCATACTATGACAGACTGATTGCCGCTCATGATAAATTAAAAAAAGGTGAAAAAGTTTCAGCAGCAGTACTGGGCGGTTTGGAATGTAGCAAGTGCCACTACTAAGAATAGAATTTTTAAGAAAACATACGTATACAGTTATATAGCTTAAATGGAAAGCAATAAAAAATACTGGAAAGGTTTAGAAGAGCTGCAGAATAGAAAGGATTTCGTTCAGAATAACAAGAACGAATTTGCTGAATCGCTTCCTATGGAAGAAGTTCTGAATGAAGCTGGCTTAAGTACCGTAACTCCAAGACGCGATTTTTTGAAAGCACTTGGATTTGGTTTAGGTGCAGTAACCCTGGCTGCTTGTCAAAAAGTTCCTGTTCATAAATCAATTCCTTATTTAGTAAAGCCGGAAGAGATCGTACCGGGAATTCCAAATTATTATACCTCTACTTTTAACGGACACAGCGTACTGGTGAAAACCCGTGAAGGCCGTCCGATTAAAATTGAAGGTAACCCCAATTGTATCCTTAGCAAAGGTGCATTGGATGCTAAAGGGCAGGCTTCTGTTCTGGATCTTTATGATGTATCTAAATTAAAAGGACCGGTTCTTAATGACTCTGATAGCTCCTGGGATAAAATAGATCAGTTCGTTAAAACTGAATTATCCAAGACAGGCGGTAAAAGTATTCGGATCGTTTCGTCAACAGTAAACAGCCCATCAACTAAAGCAGTGATCGCTGATTTCATTGTAAAATATCCTTCTGCTAAACATGTTCAGGTTGATGCAGTTTCATACACAGGTATCTTAAAAGCGAACGAAGCGAGCTTCGGCAGAGCTGTTTTACCACGGTACCGTTTCGACAATGCTGACGTAATTGTAAGCTTCGGTGCCGATTTCCTTGGCAGCTGGATCTCACCAATTGAGTTCAACACGCAATACGCGTCTAAAAGAAATAATACTGCCCTTAAAGGCGGAAAGATGTCCCGTCATATTCAATTCGAAACTGGCATGAGCTTGACGGGGACGAATGCAGATGCCCGTATCCCTTTGAAACCATCTGAAGAAGGTATTGCATTACTAAACCTATATGCTGCTCTTGGCGGTTCTGTTTCTGGCGGTAAAAAACTTCCGAACCAGAAAGCTGAAACAGCAGTGATGCTCGCAGCTAAAGAATTAACGGTAGCAAAAGGCAGGAGCCTGGTAGTAAGCGGATCGAATGATATCGGAACCCAGACTGTTGTGAATGCTATTAATACTCTTTTAGGGAGTTATGGCACTACAATAGATCTTGACAATCCTTCATACCAATATAGCGGTAACGATGCTGATTTCGTGACTTTGGTTAACGAGATGAACAGCGGTACGGTTGGCGCAGTATTTTTCCTTAATAGTAATCCTGCTTACGAATACGCGGATCCTAAAGCATTCACTGATGCTCTTGCAAAAGTAGCGCTTCGTGTATCCTTTGCAGATCGTAAAGATGAAACAGCTTCTTTGTGCCAGGTTATTGCTCCAAATCACCACTACCTCGAATCATGGGGCGACTCAAATCCGGTAGAAGGTTACTACACCATTGCACAGCCAACAATTAATCCTGTTTATAATACCCGTAATGCAGAGCAGGGCCTTTTGATCTGGTCGGATAACGCAGTTCAGGATTATTATCAATATATCCAGAATAACTGGTCGAAAACGGTTTTAGCTCAAAGCGGCACTACCTGGAAGGAGCTTTTACAAAAGGGATCGGTTTCAACAACTGCCCGGGCTGGTGGTGCTTATGCATCTGCCGGTAATGTAGCAGCTGCAGTTACTTCCATCGTTGCTGAAAGCAATGCGCTGGCAAAAGGCGGAGACAATGCTGTGGAGCTTCATATTTATGAGAGCACCGGTATCGGTGATGGTAAATTAGCAAATAACCCCTGGTTACAGGAATTGCCAGATCCGGTTTCGAAAGTTACCTGGGATAATTATGCAGCTATAGGCCCAAAATATGCTGAGAAATTGGGCATAGCTGAATTGGATCTTGTTACAGTTAAAACGGATAAGTACGAAGTTACTTTGCCGGTACTTATTCAGCCCGGACAAGCCTCAGGTACTGTTTCAATAGCTGTTGGTTACGGTCGCACAATGGCTGGAAAGGCTGCGGTTGAGGTTGGTAAAAATGCCTATCCCTTCTTAAGATTAGTTAACGGCACGCTGCAGGGCAATGCTTCTGCAACGATCACTAAAGCTGGTGGGATTTATGAGTTGGCACAAACGCAAACTCACCACTCTATCGAGGGTAGAAATATCGTCCGTGAAACAACTTTAAAAGATTTCTTAAAAGATCCTAACCACGGTACTGGTCATGGTCACGTGAACCACGTTGATCTTTGGAACGAATACGAAATGCCTGGTCATAACTGGGTAATGGCTATCGACCTGAATGCATGTACTGGTTGCGGTGCGTGTATAGTTGCTTGTAATGCTGAAAACAATATTCCTGTTGTAGGGCGCGATGAGGTTCGCAAACGCCGTGAAATGCATTGGATACGAATTGACCGTTATTACACAGCAGATGATAATGGCAATAAAGTAACCAAGGAAGACGAAATGGAAGATCTGGAGACCATGGACAATGTGTCTGTGATCCACCAGCCGATGTTATGTCAGCATTGTGATCACGCTCCATGTGAAACTGTGTGTCCGGTTTTGGCAACTGTCCACTCATCAGAAGGCCTGAACCAAATGGCTTACAACCGTTGTATCGGAACAAGATACTGCGCCAATAACTGTCCGTATAAAGTGCGTCGTTTCAACTGGTTTAACTACTGGAATGACTCACGTTTTGATAACTACATGAACAATGAGTTTACACAGCTTGTGTTAAACCCTGACGTTACCACACGTTCACGTGGTGTTATGGAGAAATGTTCAATGTGCGTTCAGCGTATACAGGCCGGTAAGCTTCAGGCAAAATTAGATAAGCGCACACTGAAGGATGGCGATATCAAAATGGCTTGTCAGCAAACTTGCCCTACAAACGCAATCATCTTCGGAGATGGAAACGATCCTAATTCTGAAGTGGCCAAAGCATTGAAGAGCGAGCGTACTTATTATGTGCTTGAGGAGATCAATACCAAGCCAGGTGTTGGATACCAAACAAAAGTTAGAAATACTGCAGAGGTTTAATACAAGAAATTCAATAAAGATATGTCATCTCATCACGAGTCTATACTTAGAGAACCCTTAGTAACCGGTGAAAATATTACCTACGCCAAGGTTACTGAAGATATATTGGTTCCGGTAGAAAATAAGCCTAATAAAGCCTGGTGGATCGGTTTCATCGTTTCTGCAATAGGTGCCGCCCTTTGGGTATTTGCAGTTAGCTGGACATTCTGGTTCGGTGTCGGCGAATGGGGATTGAATAAAACTGTAGGCTGGGCATGGGATATTACGGGTTTCGTATGGTGGGTAGGTATTGGTCACGCAGGAACACTTATTTCTGCCGTGCTCTTACTCTTCCGCCAGAACTGGCGTAACTCCATTAACCGTTCAGCTGAGGCGATGACTATCTTCGCCGTTATCTGTGCCGCTACCTATATTATATCGCACATGGGCCGTCCATGGATGTTTTATTGGGCACTCCCATTGCCCAATCAGTTCGGATCTTTATGGGTAAACTTTAACTCTCCGCTTGTTTGGGACGTATTTGCGATCTCAACGTATTTCTCCGTTTCATTAGTATTCTGGTATACGGGATTACTTCCTGATATTGCTACTATCCGCGACCGTGCTACGGGCATGCGCCGCCGGATTTATTCTGTTCTTTCATTCGGATGGAATGGTTCAGTTAAAACATGGCAGCGTTTTGAGCTGGTATCATTAATTCTCGCGGGTGTTTCAACTCCACTGGTACTTTCAGTTCACACCATTGTATCTATGGACTTTGCTACTTCACTTGTACCAGGATGGCACACGACGATCTTCCCTCCATACTTCGTTGCTGGTGCGATTTTCTCAGGATTTGCAATGGTACAAACCTTATTGCTTGTTACGCGGAAGGTCATGAACTTCGAAAACTATATTACCATGTTCCATATTGAATCGATGAATAAAATCATCATCCTTACGGGATCAATTGTTGGTGTAGCATACCTGACAGAGCTTTTTATTGCCTGGTATTCAGGTGCAGAGTACGAACAGTACGCTTTCCTTAACCGTGTAAGCGGTCCATACTGGTGGGCATACTGGACTATGATGACTTGTAACGTGTTCACTCCACAGATCTTCTGGATTAAAAAGATCCGTACAAGCGTTGCCTGGTCGTGGATCCTGTCAATAGTTGTGAACATAGGTATGTGGTTTGAACGTTTCGTAATTATTGTTACCTCACTTCACCGTGATTATCTTCCATCAAGTTGGGTAATGTTCTATCCTAGCTGGGTTGATGTATGTGTATTCATTGGTTCGATTGGATTGTTCTTTACATTATTCTTATTGTTTCTAAGAGTGCTGCCGGCAATTGCAATGGCTGAGGTTAAATTATTGTTGAAGAGTTCAAGTGATCAGGCCAAGCAAAAACTTATCCGCGAAGGTAAATTAGATGCAGGTGAGGTAGTTTATTACCAGGAATCCCTGGAAAAATTTGATAGTATAAAACCACGGGTAGCGGAGTACGAAAAAGCATAAAGATGAGTAACATAAAATATATTTTAGGTCATTTTGCAGATCCGGATGACCTTATGCATGGGATCGACAAATTACAGGAAGGTAACGTTACCATATATGACGTTTTCACTCCGATGCCAATCCACGGTATTGAAGATAAATTAGGTATCAAACGTTCAAGATTAGGCAGAGTAGCATTTTGCTTCGGAATAACCGGAACAGTAACAGCTATCTCAATGATCTGGTATATGCTTGTTTACGACTGGCCTATGAATATCGGTGGAAAACCTCACTTTGCATTCCCGGATTTTGTGCCGATCATGTTCGAGTTAACAGTTTTATTCTGTGCATTCGGAATGGTTGGAACTTATTTCTTTGTAAATCATCTTGCTCCAGGCCGTACTCCAAGGGTTATGGATCTCCGTGCTACTAATGATCGTTTTGTAGTAGCAATTGATGCGAGGGAAAATCCATACCACGATAAAATTGACAATATCTTAAAAGAGGCTGGTGCTGTTGAAGTTAAGCACAACGAAAGGAAATATGTTAGTTATGAATAAGGTCCTTATAATATGTACCGCTTTTTTAACTGTCGCGACTGCTTCAGTTATCTCTTCCTGCTCTAATAACAGAAGCACGGGTGTTGAATTTGCACGTAATATGTATGATCCGATCGCCTATAACCCGGATCAGCCAAATAAGAACTTCAAAGATGGTAAAACTGCACAAACTCCTCCTGCGGGAACAGTGCCTGTAGGATTTGATAAAAACGATAATTACCCGAATACTCCGGAAGGTTATCAGGCTGCAAGTGCAGGTTTGTCAAACCCGCTGCCAGTAGCAGTTCCAACTCTCGAACAAGGGAAAACGCTGTATCTGAATATGTGTTCACATTGTCACGGTAACGAGGGTAAAGGTGATGGCTCGATAGTTAAGCTGGGGAAATTCCCGGCTCCTCCTGCTTACGGTACCGGAAATTCCTCTCGTGGTGGTTCAATGAAGGATCTTACTGATGGCAAAATTTACCATACAATAACTCATGGTGTTAACCTTATGGGGCCGCACAAATATCAGTTAACGCCGGAGCAAAGGTGGAAAATTGTTATGTACGTTCACGAATTACAAAAATTATAATAGTCAATTGCTGAAACCAGATGGGAAATCATAACCAAACTCATACTCATAATTTTTCTGAACAATTTATTTTTTCAGGCAAATTAAAAACCTGGAGCCTTATAGCAATAGTAATAGGTGTTCTCTCAATTGCCTTCGGATTTTTAACCGATCACGCCGAACGGACTTACGCCAACCTATTGTTAATGGCCTATTATTTCACTTGCGTTTGTGCTGCCGGTCTATTTTTCGTCGCTTTGCAATATGTTGCGCAGGCGGGTTGGGCAACCGGCTTATTAAGAGTTCCTCAGGCAATGTCGAGGGTTCTTCCGATAGCTTCTTTAATCCTGTTTGTAGTGTGTGCAGCAGGTTTGCTGACCCATAACTTATACCACCACTGGAACGGTGATGGTTTAACTGATCCTGCGAGTCCTAACTACGACAAGCTTATCGCCGGAAAGGCGGTATATCTGAATGTGCCTTTCTTTTTAGCCCGTCTGGCAATATTTTTAGGAGCTTACAGTTTCTTCGCTGTCTTATTTGCTAAATATGCAAAACGTGAAGCTGCAGAAGGCGGATTGGTTTTTTATGATAAGAGCATTAAATGGTCCGCAGTATTTCTGATCATTTTTGGTTTTACTACGCCAATATGGGCATTCGATACTATTATGTCTCTTGAGGCGCACTGGTTCTCAACAATGTTTGGTTGGTATAACTTCGCTGCACTGTGGGTTAGTGGTCTATGTGTGATCGCACTAATGATTATCCTACTAAAAAAAGGCGGTTATATGTCGTGGATCAATGAGAACCACTTGCATGATCTTGGAAAGTTCATTTTTGCTTTCTCGATCTTCTGGACATATATCTGGTTTTCGCAGTTCCTGCTTATCTACTACGCTAACATACCGGAAGAGACGGTTTATTTTTATAAGAGATGGGAACCTGAGTATCTTCCATGGTTTTGGGTAAACATTGTGATTAACTTTGTAGCACCGATTTTGATTCTGATGGCACGTGGTTCCAAACGGCATACTAACACCTTAATGTTCGTCTGTATTATGCTGCTTTGTGGTCACTGGCTGGACTACTACATGATGATCATGCCGGGAACTGTTGAATCACACCGTGGATTCGGAATCCTTGAAATAGGAATCGCTATCGGTTTTACAGGCTTGTTTTCATTTCTTACGCTTAATCAACTCAGTAAAAGGTCTATGGTTCCAAACAATCATCCTTTCCTTGAAGAGAGCTTGCATCACCAGATTTAATTAAGGCTTAATTGCAAAGATATATATTACGAATAAAATGAGGTTAAGAGAAATTTTAAATATCAGGATTGCTTCATCAGTGTTGATGATTTGCGCTCTTACTGTGTCTCAGGGTACAGTTACGGCACAAACTCAGGACACAACAGTAAGTTCAATCACGGCAGTTGGTGATACTGCAGCTACTTCAGCCAATCAGGTTTCACCGTCTTCAGTGCCGCTTATCAGCACCGCCGTAGATACGGTTGCACGTTACAAGAATATGCAGCCTGCTTCCGCAGAAGTCGATTATTCAGCTGCCTACAAATCGGGTGCATACTATCTCCTATTATTTGTACTGTTATGCGTGTTTTACGCGGTAATTGTTAAAGTGGCGGAAGTCTATTCGCTTAGCAAGGATATACAGGGCAGAAAAGGACCTAAGTTTGATTTAAGAAAATTCCAGGGAGCACTATTTATTATTTTTCTTTTACTTGGTCTTTATGGTGTTTACTGGTCTTATGCTGTTCAGGGTCCAATGAGTATGCATGAGTCGGCATCTGAACATGGCCTGGATATAGATTTCATGTTTAATGTCACATTAGTAATTACAACGATTGTATTTATTCTTACCCACATTGCTTTATTCGGATTTTCATATCAGTATCGCGGATCAAAAGAGAGAAAAGCTTATTTCTATCCTCATAATAACGCTCTGGAAAGAATCTGGACAATAGTTCCTGCTATTGCTTTAACTGTTCTTGTACTGCTAGGTTTCTTTACATGGAGAAACATCACCAATGTTTCTGAAGAGGATCAGAAAAAAGCAATTAACATTGAGGTTGTCGGCGAGCAGTTCAAATGGAATCTTCGTTATTCAGGACAGGACAATTCAATAGGAAAACGTAATTACAAATTGACTACTCCCACGAATGGATTAGGCATAGATTTTAAAGATCAGAAAAGCTGGGATGATCAGCTGGTGGGCGAAATCGTGATTCCGGTTGGCAAACCTGTTCGTTTTACTATCGGTTCAAAAGACATACTTCATAGTTTTTACCTTCCTGACTTCAGGGTACAAATTAATGCCGTCCCTGGTATGCCAACTTATTTCCAATTTACTCCGCGACTGACTACAGCTCAGATGAGGGAGAAACGAAATAATCCGGCATATGATTATGTTTTGCTATGTGCGAAGATTTGTGGATCCGGACACTATAATATGCAGTCTAAAGTTACTGTGGTATCGCAGGCGGAATATGCCGTGTGGTTAGCTAAACAGCCTCTATATTATAATGACGATGTAAAGAAGGAACTTCAGCTTGCTGAGCAAAAAAGTGCAGAAGAGAGTAAGAAAATTGCGTTAAATACTAATACTATTATAAAATAATTATGGCAAGCACAGCAATACACGATACAGCCGTACTTCACCAACACGACGATCACGGTCACGATCACGGACATCATAAAGAAACATTTATTACTAAATATATCTTTAGCCAGGATCACAAGATGATCGCAAAACAGTTCCTGATCACAGGAATTGTAATGGCTGTTATCGCGATGATACTTTCAGTCTTATTCAGATTACAGCTGGCCTGGCCAGATAAAAGTTTTCCCTTACTGGAAACTTTTCTTGGGAATAAATGGGCAGAAGGGGGACGAATAAAACCTGATTTTTACCTCGCCTTGGTTACAATACATGGTACTATGATGGTATTCTTTGTATTAACGGCCGGACTTAGCGGAACCTTTAGTAACCTTCTTATTCCATTACAGCTGGGAGCAAGGGATATGGCCTCGCCGTTCCTGAACATGCTTTCGTATTGGTTTTTCTTCCTCTCTTGCTGTATCATGATGGCTTCTTTCTTTGTTGAAAGTGGGCCAGCCAGTGCCGGTTGGACAATTTATCCCCCGCTATCTGCTTTACCAACGGCAATCAGCGGATCCGGGACGGGGATGACACTTTGGTTAATAAGTATGGTGCTGTTTATCGCATCGGCCCTTATTGGTGCCCTAAATTACATCTCTACAGTATTAAACATGCGTACTACTGGTATGGACATGTGGAAAATGCCTTTAACTATTTGGGCCTTCTTCTTAACGGCTATTGTTGGAGTGCTTTCATTCCCTGTGTTAGTATCAGCCGTAGTCCTTCTGATCTTCGATCGTAGTTTTGGCACCAGTTTTTACCTGTCAGATATCGTCGTTGCCGGACAGATATTGCCTAATCAAGGTGGTAGCCCGGTTCTGTGGCAGCATTTGTTCTGGTTCCTTGGACACCCAGAGGTTTACATTGTAATCATGCCTGCATTGGGTATAACATCTGAAGTAATCGCGACAAATTCCCGTAAGCCGATCTTCGGTTACCACGCAATGGTTTATTCCTTGATAGGTATTACCGTATTGTCATTTATCGTTTGGGGTCACCATATGTTCGTTACCGGGATGAATCCGTTCCTGGGAGGGGTGTTTATGATCACTACCTTAATTATTGCCGTCCCATCTGCTGTAAAGACCTTTAATTACCTCGCCACAATTTGGAGAGGTAATCTAAGATTTACGCCAGCCATGCTTTTCGCGATCGGGTTGGTATCTTTCTTTATTTCCGGTGGTCTTACCGGTATCTTCCTGGGTAATGCAGCATTGGATATCAATCTTCACGATACTTATTTTGTTGTTGCTCACTTTCACCTTGTAATGGGAGCTGCAGCGATCTTCGGAATGCTTTGCGGAGTTTATCACTGGTATCCGAAAATGTTCGGACGAATGATGGATGAAAGATTGGGCTACATTCACTTTTGGTTGACCTTCATCGGAGCATATCTTGTATTCTTCCCTATGCACTTCATGGGTATTGATGGTGTTCCGCGTCGTTACTATGCATTTACTGAGTTTGCATTTATGCAGGAATGGTTAACAGTGAATGTGTTTATTACCTGGGCAGCGATTGTTTCAGCATTGGCGCAGGTTGCGTTCTTATGGAATTTCTTCTATTCAATATTTTATGGAAAGAAGGCAAGCCAAAATCCATGGGAGTCGAATACTCTTGAATGGACAGCACCTGTGAAGCACCTTCATGGTAACTGGCCCGGAGAGATTCCGTCTGTTTATCGCTGGCCATATGATTACAGCAAGCCTGGTCATCACGAAGATTTTATTCCTCAAACTACACCTTTCTCTGAAACAATGAGTTCTAATCTTCAGCACGATTTTGAAGATAATCCTGAAGCCGAACTTATTCAGCAGGAATGGAATAGACAGCATGCCTTGAAAAGCCCTGCGGCCGAAGAAATTAAATAGAAATTAGGGAAGTCCTGCTGGCGATCAAATGTTCGTCGGCAGGATTATCAATTCCAGTCCCTTTTTCTGGAAACTGTCCGTAAGGGCTTTTTAAAAACCGAAATGTATTCCTCAAGTGAGAAGAGATTCCTGGCGATAAATTATATCACGGTTGTAGCTCTTTTCCTGCTTATACTGGCTGGGGGTATTGTTCGCAGTACAGGGTCAGGGATGGGTTGCCCGGATTGGCCAAAGTGCTTTGATCAGTTAATTCCGCCAACTGACGTTTCTCAGTTACCGGCAAACTACCAGCAAAAGTATGTCGACAAAAGGGTTCAGAAAAATGAACGCTTTGCCAAAACTCTGGACCTGATGGGTTACGGAGATCTGGCCTACCGAATCAGAAATGATAAGAATCTACTGAAGCCAGATGAATTTAATGCAGCAAAAACCTGGACCGAATACATTAACCGCCTCCTTGGGGCAATTGTAGGGCTTTTATTAATAGCATGTCTGATTGCCGCTGTAAAGTATCTTAAAACAAGGAAAAGGATATTTTTTTGGAGTCTTTTTAATTTGATCCTTGTCGGATTTCAGGGATGGCTCGGATCAATCGTAGTGTCGACCAATTTGCTTGCCTGGGTAGTAACTGTTCACATGCTTGTCGCGATAGCGATAGTGGCTATTTCGATCTACACTTTTTATGAAGCCCGGGCATTTAGAGATAAAAGCATTTTGACCAGTATTAGTTCAGGTTGGGTGATGTTGCTGGCATATATCGGCCTGATAATCACAGTGATTCAAATTACATTGGGCACAGAAGTACGTGAGCAAATTGATGTCATATCATCAGCAATGGATCCAGCGAACCGTTCCGAGTGGGTGGCTCTGGTGGGAGCGAATTTTATCTATCATCGCGACCTGGCAATTCTGGTGATAATTGTAAACGTAATATCATTTGTGATGATCAGGAAGCGATATCCTGTAGACGGATACCAGTATAAATATATATCGTACGTACTTTTACTGATTGTACTGCAATTTGGTACCGGCCTGTTACTTTCTTACCTGGGATTGCCGCCATTTGCACAAGCCTTACATATTGTGCTGGCCACCCTTGTGTTTGGTGCCCAGTTTTATCTGCTTTTGCTGCTGAAGAAAAGCCGCTTAGAAATACATAATTGAAAGAAAAATAGTGAGAAAATTCGTCTCCGATTTTAATAAGCTAATTAAATTGAGGTTAACACTAACTGTGGTTTTTTCTGCGTCCATCTGTTTTTTGATGGGTAGCAGAATTCAGGGTGAGATTAACTGGCTTAATTGGGCAATACTTACTATAGGGGGCTTCCTCGTTACCGGTGCTGCCAACGGTTTTAATGAGATCATAGAGAAAGATCTCGATAAGCTTATGAAGCGAACTATGGACAGGCCAATTCCTTCCGGCCATATGACTACCGGGCAAGCCCTTGTCCTGAGCCTGATCATGGCAATAGCCGGTACCTACTTACTTGTGCGGCTCAACTTTCCAGCAGGGGTATTAGCAGTTTTTTCTATATTTCTTTATGCTTTCGTTTATACTCCGCTGAAACGTAAGTCGCCAATAGCCGTATTTATTGGAGCCTTTCCCGGCGCTTTACCTCCCCTTATCGGATATTTTGCTGCTTTTAACGAACCAAGGATTTCATGGATCCCAATAATTCTTTTCTTGATTCAGTTTGTGTGGCAGTTTCCACATTTCTGGGCTATCGCCTGGGTTCTGGATGAGGATTATAAACGCGCGGGTTTCCGGTTGTTGCCAACTACCAAACAAGATAAAACCAGTGCCTTCATTACACTGTTATCTACAATTATATTAATTCCTGTCAGTTTGATGCCCACCCGATATTTAATGCCATCGGGTGATGCTTTTGGCGGAAGTATTTATGGCATTATTGCCCTGATTGCAGGCCTCTATTTTTTATGGCAGGCGTTTCAGCTTTTCCAGAAGCAGGATGTTCCATCAGCGAAGAAATTGATGTACACATCTTTTTTTTACCTGCCGCTGCTTCAATTAACCCTTTTGTTTGACTTTATTTAAAATAGCATGGACCAGTTACCAATACAAGATATGCAAAGCCTGAAGGCCAGAAAGTTCCTGATGTGGCTTTTTGTAATTTCATCTTTTATGATGTTTGCTGCCTTGACAAGCGGTTTTATCGTTTACACTGAGGGAAATGCGGAGCGCGGAATCAAAGTTTTGCTTCCGAAGGCGTTTCTCTATAGCACAATTATTATTTTTATAAGTAGCATTACAATGCATTTGGCCTACCTCTCAGGAAAAAAGCTGGATTTTGGCAAGCAGAAATTGTACACCGTTTTAACTATACTTCTTGGTATTGCATTCTTTTTTAGCCAATACAGTGCCTGGGCTGTCCTGACCGCTTCCGGGGCATATTTTGTCAATTATAACGCATCACAATCATTCATTTACGTGTTTACAGGGGCACATTTACTGCACATCTTCGCAGGTATAATTATGCTGGCATATTCCCTTGTCGGAAAAATGAGGAGCATCCCCCAGGCACGCAATATATTTCGCCTCGAAGTGACATCCATTTTTTGGCATTTTATAGATATCCTATGGATTTATCTATATGTTTTCTTACTTTTGAATCAATAACAAATCACTATACCGTCGTTTAAATGAGTACTACTGTATCAAAACTTGATGAACTGAAAACTGACGCCTGGAGCGGCGGAAAGTCGCCTTTTGCTGTAGAATATGGAAAACTGATGATGTGGTTCTTCCTCCTGTCAGATGCATTTACATTTTCTGCTTTCCTAATATATTACGGAGCACAGCGTTTTAGTAAACTGACATGGCCAGATCCTGATGTCGTATTCCAGTCTATTCCAGGGCTTGCCGACCATGGCTTCCCTTTGGTGTTCGTTGGTATCATGACTTTTATCCTGATTATGAGTTCGGTAACAATGGTTCTTGCTGTAGAAGCAGGACACCGTAACTCCAAAAAGGAAGTTGTGTGGTGGATGATCGCTACGATAATTGGTGGTGCAATGTTTTTGGGATGTCAGGCTCTCGAGTGGTCCCACTTACATCATGAAGGATATTGGTGGGGTAGTTTCCCGGCTACGTATACTGGCGTCGATACGGTTGGAGCTCTTCAGTTTGCAAATCTCTTTTTTACAATTACAGGATTTCACGGGTTCCACGTATTTACGGGTGTTATGATTAATATAATTATAACATTGATGGTTGTCGCGGGTGTTTTCCAACGAAGCGGAAGCTATTTAATGGTTGAAAAGGTTGGTCTTTACTGGCACTTTGTAGACCTGGTTTGGGTATTCGTATTTACATTCTTCTATTTAGTTTAATTTCAGATAAAACATATAAAATGTCTGCAGAACACACACACGGCGAGCATGGTACAGAGCATGCGGAACATGAAGGAATGACTAAAAAGAAGATCTGGCAGGTTTTCTTTTATATGCTGGGTATTACAGCAATTGAGTTTTTCATAGCACTTTACCTTCTTCCACAAGGTATTTTGGGTAAGGGAGTGGGTAATTTCATTTATGTTGTCCTTACACTTGTTAAAGCCTTCTATATCGTTGCATACTTTATGCACCTGAAGTTTGAAAAATTTGCATTGAAAACTGGGATCATGGTTTCTCTTGTATTCATCATATACTTTATTGTTTTAATGCTTACAGAAGGTTCTTACCAGTACCTTCATATGAATTAATGGGCTTACCTGCCTTTCCGGTAAAGAAGATCCTGGTTCTGCTGATTTTATTAGTTGTGCCGGGGTCTGTCTATTATCTGCTAAAGGCAAAAGGTGAAAACCGATACCGCCCCCTGGCCATTTATGGCCCTAAGCAACCTGCCTCTACATTTCATACTAAGCGCGGAAAACAAATCAGGGATACCCTGTATCACCAAATAAGAGATTTCACGCTCTTAAATCAGAATGCCGACTCCGCTAAATTTCCTGCCGACAGCAGCCAGATAACTGTGATTAATTTCTTTTTCTCGCGTTGTCCTACATTCTGTTCGAGCATGAACAGAGAGATGGCCCGGGTTGCGAAGATCAATAAAGGTAACAGGCTCTTGAGATTTCTCTCAATAAGTGTTGATGCCGAATACGACCGCCCGGATGTGCTTAAGGCATATAGTGAAAAATACGTTTCCGAAAATGAGAAATGGGATTTCCTTACAGGTAATAAAAATGAAATTTTCAGGCTGGCCAAAGAAGATTTCCTGGTCGATGCTTTTCAGGACACCACTAAAAAAGTGAATTTTATTCATAGCCCAATGATCATACTGATTGATTCACAAAAGAGGATAAGAGGTTATTACAATTCAACGGGCGGGAATGATAAGATGAACCTCTTAACAGATGAGATCAGAGTTCTGATAGCGGAAGAGCTGAGAAACGTAAAGGATCGTTAAAGTAAATTAAACATGAATGACAGATTTATCGCCAGGCTGATAACTGGTGTTTCCATTTTCGTATTTGTGGTTGTTGTTATCCTGCAAAGTAAAGTTCTGGATATTTTCCCTGACAAAAGTGCGATCCCCGAATGGGTATTTTTCCTTCCCAAATTAAACGCCTTCATTAACGGTACATGTAGCATATTGCTGTTACTCTCGCTGTATTTTATCAAAAAGAAAGATATTGCGACGCACAAAAAATTGAATATTACCACTTTCGTATTATCCTCTCTCTTCCTTGTATCCTATATTATCTTCCATGCCACGGGGATCAAAACCACCTACGGTGGAACGGGTGTAATCAGAACCATTTATTACTTTATCCTCATTACCCATATTATTCTGGCAGCGGTAGTTTTACCACTTGTACTTTTTAGTTTCCAAAAGGGACTTCAAATGCAGGTTGAAAAACACAAAAAACTGGTTAGATGGAGCTATCCGATCTGGTTGTATGTTACGATAACTGGAGTTGTTGTGTATTTGATGATATCGCCTTATTATACTTTTTGATATTGTCGCTGGGTGTCTGGGTTTCTCTGGCCGACTAGTTATTAAAATATTATCAAATAAATTTTAATTATTTGAAAATTGCAATAAATTTGTTACAGGGTAATAATCTCGTTATCCACTAACTATTTAATGCAAATGAAAAAAACTTACTCACATCGCTGGAGAATGGACGTTCCTACACTAGCTTTAGTCTGTATTCTTTCTGTTTACTCGGAGAATCCTGCATTCGCTACGCTCAAGATTGAAGCCGAAGCCAGCAGTTCTGTAAGTGGATCGGTACTTTTTAATAAAGTGGCAGTCTGGCCTATTTCCGGCCGTATTACTTCTACTGATGGCGAACCCTTGCCGGGCGTAACGATTTTGGTAAAAGGAACTAGTAACGGGGTTACAACAGATCTTGATGGAAGATATAGCATCAATGTTCCCGAAAATTCAGGAACACTCGTCTACACTTTTATCGGATTCAACTCTCAGGAAAAATCATTTTCCGGACCAGCAACCATAAATATCACTATGACCGAGGATTCAAAGTCCTTACAGGAAGTGGTTGTTACAGGGTATAACTCTCAGGCTAAAAGGGATATTACCGGCGCAGTTACTACAGTCTCTGCAAAGGATCTTTTATCGGCCCCGGCTACCAATGTAGCCCAGGCTTTGCAGGGCAGAGCTGCGGGAGTTACCGTTGGAAACGAAAATAGCCCAGGTGGCGGTGTTATGGTGCGGGTACGCGGTTTTGGTACCATTAACGATAACTCACCCTTGTATGTGATTGATGGGGTACCAACTAAAGGCAACCTGAATACACTGAACCCGAACGATATTGAGTCCTTACAAATTCTGAAGGATGCGTCATCGGCTTCTATCTATGGTGCCAGGGCTGGTAATGGGGTTGTTATCATTACAACTAAAAAAGGTAAAACCGGCGAGCCTAAAATTACCTTCGACTCTTATTATGGTACCCAACAGCGCGGAAAAGTCCTCGACCTGTTAAATACAAATGAACTGGCTCAACTTACCTGGGAAAGTGAACGGAACGGGGGTTTTCTTAGAAATGGTAATCCTTTTAATCCACAGTATGGCAATGGTGCACAGCCGGTTATCCCTGATTTTATTTTTCCTACAGGAGCCTCTTCGAGCGATCCACGCGTAGCTCCAAGTAATTATACAAGCAATATTGATGATCCGGAGTTTAACAGAACTAAGTTTCTTACTACTCAGGCCAATAAAGAGGGAACCCGGTGGATGGAGGAAATCTTCAATCCGGCAGCGATGCAAAATTATCAGTTAGGTGCAACAGGTGGAACCGATAAGGGCGTATATGCTTTTTCGGTTAATTACTTTAACCAGGATGGTATTATGAAGCATACGTATTATAAGCGTTACTCCATACGAGCCAACACGGAGTTTAAAGTAAAAAACCGGATACGGATAGGACAAAATATGCAGGTAGCTTTGGGTGAGCGGGTAGGCCAGACAGCTGGTAATAATAGCGAAGGCAATCCTATTTCTATGGCTTACCGGATGCAGCCTATAATTCCGGTTTATGACATAAATGGCAATTTTGCAGGTACCAAAGGTGCCGGTCTTGGCAATGCACGTAACCCGCTAGCTTTGCTGGTACGGGGCAAGGATAATAAAGGCGAGGAAATTCGCTTGTTTGGTAATGCTTTCGCCGAAGTAGATGTAATAAAAAATCTGGTGGCCCGCACCAGCTTTGGCGTTGACTATAATTTGTTTAATATCAGGAGCTTTAATGTTCGGGATATTGAGTCGGCAGAGGCTGCTCAAACTAATAGTTTAAATACCACTAACGCTTATGATCGTAACTGGACCTGGTCTAATACCCTGACATATAATACCACGTTCAAAGAACTTCACCGCCTTAACGTTTTAGGAGGTGCCGAATCCATAAAAGCTTATGGCGAAAATTTCTCTGGAAGCCGCAGTGGTTTTTTTGTGGATGACTTGAGTTTCCGTTATTTAAATGCAGGTGTCTTGGCGCCGGCTAATAGCGGGAACGCTTACGACTGGCGTCTGTTCTCATATTTTGGTAAGTTAAACTACTCATTTAATGATAGATATCTTCTGGAAGCAACTGTGCGGCAGGATGCTTCTTCGCGTTTTGCTCCCAAGTTTCGGAATGCTCTTTTCCCGGCAATGAGTGTTGGATGGCGCATCACCGAAGAAAAGTTTATGGAAGGTCTTACTTTCCTGGATGATCTTAAATTTCGTGCGGGCTGGGGACAAACCGGTAACCAGGAAATTGGAAACTATAACTTTGCCTCTACTTTTGAATCTCATTCCGACCGTTCTAACTACGATATTAACGGTACCCGCAATTCAGTGGTAATTGGTTATGACCGAAACCAATTTGGTAACGGTAATGCCAAATGGGAAACCACTACCAGTACCAACATAGGTTTTGATGCAGCCTTATTACAAGGACGTTTTGACATCATATTTGACTGGTATACCCGTTCTACAACAGACATGCTGTTTCCTGTGGAAGTCCCACTTACCCAGGGTATAGCCATTAACCCTTTTGTAAACATTGGAGAAATGAATAATAAGGGTGTGGATGTAGGTCTTAATTACAATGGAACTGCATTGGCTAATAAGCTTAAGTTTAGCATTGGAACTAATTTCTCGACCTACCGGAATATGGTGATAAAAACCAATGGGTCTCCCAATACCATTTATACCGGATTTGGGTTACGCACACCGGCCGTAACAGCTACCCGGCAGGGCAGCGCTCTTTCTTCTTTCTATGGTTATACCATTGATGGCATTTTCCAGACGGATAGTGAAGCTGCAGCCCACGCCAAGCAACGCAATGGCATAGATAACATAGCCGGTCGTTTTAAATACCGCGATGTAAATAAAGATGGAATAATTAATTCAGGTGATCTGGGTTTCATTGGCAGCCCTCATCCGGATTTTGCTTACGGATTAAGCCTGAATGCCAGTTTCAAAAATTTCACCTTTACTACCTTTGCTCAGGGCGTGCAGGGAGGCGAGATATTTAATTACGTTCGTTACTGGACAGATTTTCAGACTTTCCAGGGTAACCGAAGCACGCGTATGCTATACGAATCCTGGAGGCCAGGCAAAACCGATGCTAAACTGCCTATGTTGCGTTCCGGTGACGCTGCCAGCAGTGTGCCATCTACCTACTTCCTTGAAGATGGATCTTACCTGCGGGTCAAAAATATCCAGCTAGGATATAACCTGCCTTTAAAATGGATTTCCAAGGCTGGTATGAGCTCGGCTCATATTTACATCCAGGGTCAAAACATGTTTACTTTCACTAAATATACTGGCCTGGATCCGGAAATTAATCTAAGGGGTTATGGCGATGGTAACGACAGGCAGCTGGGCGTAGATGAAGGTGCCTATCCGGCAGCTAAGAATGTTCTGTTTGGAGTGAATGTTAGTTTTTAATAAAATTTAAATAGTAGAAAAGATGAATAAGAAAATATTTAGCCTTGCCGCATTATTAGTTGCAAGTTTACTCACGGCCTGCGATGATGAATTTTTGACTACCAAACCTAAAGGGGTTATCAATCAGCAAGCTTTAGAAACCAAACAAGGAGTTGACGCTTTACTTATTGGAGCGTACTCCCTGCTTGATGGAGTAGGTTCTGGTAATACCGCCTGGCATAGCGCCATTACTAACTGGGTTTACGGCTCAGTAGCTGCCGACGATACTTATAAAGGAACTGATGCCGGTGACCAACCGGAAATTACCTTTATTGAAACCTATAACTGGCTGCCTACCAATACACATTTCCGGGGCAAATGGCGCCATACATATGATGGTGTGGCACGTTGTAACGACGTATTGCAGGTAATGGCCAATGCAAAAGACATGACTGCGGCAGAAAAGGCCCAGGTTACAGCAGAGGCTCGTTTTCTAAGAGGTCATTATCATTTTGAAGCCAAAAAAATGTGGAATAAAGTGCCTTACATCGATGAAAAGACTTATAATCCCAGCAATCCGGAAAGCACCAAAGTTCCTAATACGACAGATATTTGGCCAAAAATTGAAGCTGATTTCAAAGCCGCTTACGATGTATTGCCAGTAAATCAAACGCAAAAAGGGAGAGTTACCAAATATGCGGCCGCTGCCTATCTGGCTAAAGCCTATATGTTCCAGCGCAAATTTGCCCAGGCCAAACTACTTCTGGATGAAATTATTGCCAGTAACAAATACACCCTGGTTCCTGCCTTTTTCAACAATTATAACGCAGCTACTAATAATAATGCCGAATCTATTTTTGAAGTGCAGATGTCGGTAAATGATGGTTCACCGGGTGGCAATAACGGTAATAACGGTAATATTCTAAACTACCCTTACATCGGTCCATGGAATTGCTGTGGTTTTGAGCAGCCTTCACAAAATCTGGTGAATGCCTTCCAGACCGTCAACGGTTTACCTTTATTGGATACCTATAACAATACAGATGTAAAGAACGACGAAGGGTTGAAATCTACTGATCCTTTTACGCCTCACACAGGCTCTCTGGATCCTCGCTTAGATCATACCGTTGGTCGTAGGGGTATTCCCTATCTGGATCATGGCATGCATGCAGGTAGCTCCTGGGTTCGGGATCAGGCTTATGCAGGACCTTATTCTCCCAAAAAAGCTGTGTGGTCGAAAGGTTTTTCCCATGCCACTAACAGGAATAATTCAAATAATTATCGCCTGATGCGTTTGGCACATGTATTATTATGGCGCGCAGAAGTAGCCGCGGAGGAAAATGATCTGGAAAAAGCACGGGAATTGATAAACCAGGTGCGAACCCGGGCAGCTAACTCAGCCGGATTTGTGAAAATGCCAGATGGTACTTCGGCCGCTAATTATGTGATAAGTACCTATCCATCCCCATTTGCTTCTCAGGTAATAGCCCGCAACGCTGTACAGTTTGAAACCAGGCTGGAATTTGGTATGGAAGGCCACCGCTTCTTCGATCTGGTACGTTGGGGTATAGCAGACCAGGTTTTGAATACCTATGTGGCTAAAGAAAAAACGAAGCGGACGTATTTAAACGGCGCTACATTTAAGAAAGGCGTAAATGAATATTATCCAATTCCGGAGGCTGAAATCGTTAACAGTACAGTGAATGGGGTTAATACGCTAACTCAGAACCCGGGTTACTAGTCACAGTCCTGTTCAAATTGCGGCAATCGATGGCCAACAGCATAAAAGACTAATTTAATAGCTGAATAATTTATTTGCTAAAGCAGATAATTATTCAGCTATTTTAGTGTAAAAAAATGCCGCCGATGTAGATAAGGTCAATATAGTCTTCTACAAACCATATCTTTGCCTAATGAAACTTATAAAGATATTTCTACTCCTTTTCATGTTTCTTTTTGTGGTATCAGGTACTTCTGAAGTTTCTGCTCAGTGTGCGATGTGTACCCTAAACGCGGACAATTCAACTCAAAATGGAAATACCGAGGGTAATGGATTGAATAGCGGAATTTTGTATCTGCTTGCAGCACCCTATATCGCAGTAGCTGCAGTTGGATTTGTCTGGTATAAAAAATACAAGCGAAAGAACGTTGCTGTACATATGAAGGGTGGAAAGATAAACCTGAATTAAGTTGGCGGTCGAGAGGTCATAATACCAGTATTACCATGAAAAATTTAGCCCTTCCCATCTTTGTTTTAGTTTTGATAACATCCTTTTCCTCCTGTGTAGTTTTATCACCTAAAAAGTATAATGGTTTGCTGGCACAGCGTGATTCTCTTTCACTTGGCTGGGAAGCTTCACACATAAAAATTGCTTCTCTCGAAGAGGAAATAGCAAGCCTTAGATCTGATACGTCATCTCTTAATTCCAGGCTGGCAGGCCTGGAAGCCAGGGCGCAGGGCCTCGATGACAACCTTAGCTCTTTACGATCAAACAGTTCTACCGAAATAAGCAAGCTTTCTGCAGACCTGCAAAAGCGCGAAGCCCGTCTGAAAGAGGTTGAGGAAATTTTGCGTAAGAGAGATGAAGCTACAAACGCTCTAAAAAATAAGCTTCAGAAAGCATTGCTGGGCTTTCAGCAAAGCGGACTTACAGTAGATATCAGAAATGGAAAGGTGTATGTTTCACTGACAGATAAATTGCTTTTTAGCAGCGGAAGTATAGTTATAGATGACAAAGGCAAGCTCGTATTAAAGGAACTGGCTATGGTTCTTAAAACGCAGCCTGAAATTAACATTTCCGTTGAAGGACATACAGATAACCAGCGTGTTGTAAATTTGGGTCAGATTAAGGACAACTGGGACCTGAGCGTTTTGCGGGCGACATCCGTAGTAAGATTTCTAACCGAAGGAGAAAACATAGAAAATAGCAGAATTACTGCTACAGGAAAGGGAGAATATCAACCCATCGAGCAAGGTTCAACACCGGATATACGTAGCAGAAACAGGAGGATTGAGATCGTCCTCTCGCCGAAACTGGATGAACTTTACAATCTTATAAAATAGGGGACACCCGATAGCTATCGGGTTGACAGCGGACAGTTAAAAGCTCAAAGCTCATAATGCAGACTAAATTAAGGAATAGATGCACATCATTTACAGCGTTTAGTTCTAACAACTAACAGCCAACCTACCTGCCGTCAGGCAGGCAACCAACAACTAAAACGGACTCACAAAATCCCTAAACCTCGGAAGTTCCTTATCTTTTTCGGAAAGGATCACTTCTGAAGCAGAAATACCCCAGTTGATCCCAAGATCTTTGTCATCCCATAGCACACCTATTTCGGATGATTTATCATATAAGTTAGTCACTTTATAAGTGAATATGGTATCATCTTCCAGGGTCACGAAGCCGTGTAAAAAACCGGGAGGTACCCAAAACATTTTGTGATTTTCTCCGCTTAACTCGGCGATAACATGTTCGCCGTAAGTAGCAGAGTTTTTTCTTATATCAATCGCGATATCCAAAACCCGACCTTTTATTACCCGTACAAGTTTGCCCTGAGCGCTCGGGTCCTTCTGGGCATGGAGCCCTCTCAAAGTTCCTTTTTCAGAAAGAGATTGATTGTCCTGAACAAAGTCTGCATAAATGCCAGCCTCTTCAAATGCTTTCTTACTATAGCTTTCATAGAAATAACCACGATCATCGCGCCAAAGTTTAGGCTCTATAAGAAAAAGATCTTTTATTTTTGTTTCTGTAATCTTCATCGCGCGTCAATAAATTCCATTAGCGTTCGGAAAGAAACAAATTTGTTGCCAAACTCTTCCGGGTAATCTGCCTGAAGCGCCATGGAGTAATTTTGCTTATACTCATTAAATTTTTCAATTGAGTCAGCGATGTATTGGATACAGTAGGTGATTCCTTCGTTTGGAGAATCAAGTACTTTCAGCATTCGGTTTGAAGCAAAGCATCCGGTGTTCATCACCTGCCCAATATGTACAGTGCGCATCCATTTTAGCCATGATTGATGTATGCTCTCTTCAATAATAATCGTTACGTTGTAGAGGA
Source organism: Daejeonella sp. (assembly GCF_046590655.1). Taxonomy (GTDB): domain Bacteria; phylum Bacteroidota; class Bacteroidia; order Sphingobacteriales; family Sphingobacteriaceae; genus Daejeonella. The sequence continues at coordinate 1,513 of NZ_JBKJUM010000020.1, read as the reverse complement.
TCATGGCCAAAGGTAAGAAATAGTGATCAGTTACCAGTTACCAGTTGCCAGTTACCAGTTGCCAGTTACCAGTTGCCAGTTGCCAGTTTGTCGATGCCTGAATAAGGTTGACCGTTTTTAAAGGAATACAAACATATTATTATTATTGTTATTGTAGCTGTGGGAATGTGGTAAACTCGATAGAGTTTTCCATATTTCCACAGCTTTTTTCTTTTTTGCTTCTTTTTTCTTTGTTAATAAGTGTTGTGGTTTCATAATCTGAAGGACTCTTATTATTCAGTGCCGAGTGAGGCCTGAAACTATTGTACATGTTTACCGCTTTAGCTGTCAGGGTAATTAGTTGGGGATAATTCTGTGGAGCATAATAAACCAGGTAATCGTTTTTAATCGTTCCATTGATCCGTTCGGCGTGGGCGTTGTCATATACACTTTCACACATACTATTTCTGATTCTTCCCTGGGTAATTGCTAAGAAAGCTTTACTGTAATATTGTCCGCCACCATCCGAGTGAAAGATCAGTCCGGGATCAGGCTTTCGTAACTTTAAAGCCATTTTTAATGCAGGTATAGTTGTCTGACTGGTGAGCAAACTATTTGAAGCAGCATAGCCCACGATGAAACGGCTGTACAAATCGAGGATAAATGTGATATAATAGAATCGCTCACCTATGCGATAATAGGTAATATCACTTACCCAGACCTGGTTTACACCTGTCAACTCCATACTGATAATCAGGTTCTCAAACCGGGTCACGCCCAGCGAATCTGTGGTCCGGTGATAGGATCTTTTTACGGCCAGTTTGAAGCCATATCCATAACAGAATTGCTCAAACTTATCTCTACCCATGCTGACCGGCTGTAGTAGCAAATACATTTTTCTGGCAGAAAGACGCGGATGATCAGCCCGTATCTGGCTCAGTACTGGTAATAGTTGCTGCTGCTCTTCCATGACCAGCATCTCTCTATCCAGGTACTGATGGAAAGCTTGTTTGCTGGTGCCTGTAACCCGATACAAGGCATTCATCTTCATGTGGTGCTGTTCTTTGTTTGACCAGTACCAAAAGAGGGCCTGCCGGTAAGTTTTTTTTTGAAATCCGGGCCATATTCCTTTTCTGCCAGTTCGAACAGCTTTTCCAGGAAATCAACCTTAAGCTGTTTTTCCCCGATAACCCGCTGCAGCTCACTAACCTCCTGCTTCAAAAGCAATACCTTTCTTGTTTCACTTTCAGGCTCTATGACCTGTCTAACCTCTCGTTTGCGCATCGGCGAGTATTTATAGATCCATTTGTAAACCGATGTCCTGGTTACCTGGTATTCTCTGCAAAGCTCGGCTATTGTTAGAATATTACGGTCTAACTCACTTACTTTTAAACGCTTAAAGGTTTCATTAAAATACCGTTGCCGACGTTGTCGAACTGTCAATTTCTCATAATCCGTTACTGTTGCCATCTTGTTTTGGTTTAGTGTACATAAACCTCTATTTTAGGTCAACATATTCAGGCAAGGACAGTTG